>JAGCRJ010000135.1 GCA_017964745.1 Lachnospiraceae bacterium | reverse complement strand
TTCGGATGAAACAGATTATTAAGATCCGGATGAGAAGTATATGGAGGCTATGATAAATGAAAACCAGAATTGCTCTTATATATGGCGGAAGAAGCGTTGAACATGAAGTTTCCGTCATATCCGGAATTCAGGCTTATATGGCGATAGACAAGGAGAAATATGAGATCACTCCCGTTTATCTGACCAAGAATAACGAGATGTACGTGGGAGAGGATATCGGAAAGATAGAAAGCTACCGTGATATCCCCGCACTCCTTAACAGATCTGTACGCGTCATCATGATAAATGAAGGCGACGGAGTACATATGGTCAGCCACAAGGCAGGCCTCTTCGGCAAGAAGACCGACATTCCCGTCGACCTTGCATTCCCCGTTGTCCACGGAACGACTGTTGAAGACGGTGCGCTTCAGGGATATTTCAAGACCCTCGGTCTTCCTTTTGTCGGATGCGATGTTACCGCTTCCGCAGTCGGAATGGACAAGTATGTACAGAAGGCGGTACTCAAAGATAACGGAATTCCCGTTTTGGACAGCTACATCTACACCATGGCCGATTACGAGAAGATGGATGCCCTGATGAACGATATCGAGGAAAAGATCGGCTATCCCGTTATCATCAAGCCCTTCAACGCCGGCTCCAGTGTCGGAATTACGGTGGCAAAGGACAGATCGCAGCTTTCCAAGGCAGTCGATGAAGCATATTCATATGCAAGAAAGATAATCGCAGAGCATGCGATAACAAAGCTTCGTGAGATCAACTGCGCGGTTCTAGGCGATGAGAATGTTGCGGAAGCATCCGAGATCGAAGAGCCTCTTCACAGCAAGGATATACTCAGCTATGAAGATAAGTACTGTTCCGGCGGAGGCAAGAAGACCGGAGCATCACAGGGCATGGCGGGAGTTTCAAGGAAGATCCCTGCGGAGGTTTCTCCCGAGATGAGGGAAGAGATCCGCGCAATGGCGGTTAAGTCCTTCCAAAAGCTCGGATGTAACGGTGTTGCCAGAATAGACTTCATGATCGATGAAGAGAACGGTAAGTTCTATTACAACGAGATCAATACGATTCCCGGATCGCTTGCGTTCTATCTCTGGGAAGCACTCGGAATGAAATACAGAGAGCAGCTCGACAGGATGGTGGAACTTGCACTGAAGCGTGTCCGCGAAGAAGCTGCCGTAACGTATTCCTTTGACACCAATATCCTGAGCGGTGCAGTGCTCGGCGGAAGCAAAGCCGGAAAACTTAACTGATGATTCAGCGGGGAGAACAGACTATGCACAGAGATACTTCATTTGAAAATGTACATGCTCTCGGAAGAGGTACCAGACGTGACGGCTTTATGGAGCTTATCTGGACTGCAAGCGGTATCGAATTTGATATGAACGTATCCGAGCTCGGAGTAGTCCTCAAGGGAGGGACTTCCGTGACCATGCCGTGGATAAGCGTGTGCATGGACGGAAAATGGCTTGCGCATATCCCTGTGCAGGAAGGCACAAACAGGATCACTCTTTTCAGGGGAATGGACCCGGCCGTCAGCCACAGAGTGAGGATCATCAAGGATTTTCAGGCCGAAGTGGATGCACATGAAAATACTCTTAAGATCACTGAGCTTTTCTACGAAGGAAGCATCAGAAAACCTGCCGATAAAAAGTACAGGATCGAATTTGTAGGTGACAGCATCACAAGCGGAGAAGGAATACTCGGTGCCCATGAAGAGCTTGACTGGATCACTCCGTATTTCAGTTCCGTAAGAAATTACGCGGTAATGACTGCCGATGCTCTGGATGCCGATTTCAGACTTATTTCGCAGAGCGGATGGGGAATTGTCAGTGCATACGACAATAATCCGCACAATGTTGTACCCGTGATATATGACAGCCTGAACGCAAAGCGTAATGTCAGTGATTACGATAATGCAAGCTGGAAGACCGATGCGGTCGTGATAAACTTAGGAACCAATGACGGCGGATCTTTCGACAATCCCGCTTTCACGGATCCCGCGGACGGAAAGGTTTATAAGAACAGGAAGCTTTCCGACGGAAGCTATGATCCCGAATCACTTGCGAGGATTGAAAAGGGCATTGTTGATTTCCTGAAGCACTTAAGGGAAAGAAATCCCGAAGCACATCTTCTGTGGGTTTTCGGAATGCTCGGATGGGGACTCGCGGATACGATCGAAAAGGCGGTATCCGCATACAGGAAGGAAACCGGTGACGACAATGCATCATTCCTCAAGCTTGAAGAAGCAAAGGGTGAAACATTCGGATCCAGGGGTCATCCCGGATATGAGAATCATAAAGCAGCTTCGGAGGCTATAGCAGGATATCTTAAAAATATTTTGAAGTAATAAGATCTAAAGAGGAGAGAAAAGATGAGTTATTCGGAACTTCAGAACGGAAGCGATATCAGAGGTATCGCACTTGAAAACGAAACAGGAGAGAAGGTCAACCTCACGGACAAGGCGGCATGTGATCTTGCTGCGGCATTCGTAAAGTGGATCTCTGAAAAGTCAGGCAAGACAGATATCAGGATCGCTATAGGACGCGATTCCAGACTTACGGGTGAATCACTTCTTGCGGCATCCGCAAAGGGTATCATTTCAGAGAACGGAAAAGCATTCGATCTCGGGCTTGCTTCAACCCCTGCGATGTTCATGTCAACCGTACTCGGTGACAATCCTTACGACGGAAGCATCATGATCACCGCAAGTCACCTTCCCTGGTACAGAAACGGAATGAAGTTCTTTATCGCAAGAGGCGGACTTGAGAAAAATGAGATAAAGGAGATCGCTGCGATCGCAGACGGAATTGCCGCAGAAGGAAGGGAGAGCAAAGAGTATGCCGCTCCCGGGAAGGCTTCCTTTATGGATACCTATACCGGATACCTGAGAAGCAAGATAGTAGACGGATGCGGAAAAGGAGATAAGCCCCTTTCCGGTCTTCATATAGTAGTCGATGCCGGAAACGGTGCCGGCGGATTCTTTGTAAGAGATGTTCTCGAAAAGCTCGGTGCGGATACTGCCGGAAGCCAGTTCCTTGAGCCCGACGGACATTTCCCCAACCACATTCCCAATCCCGAGAACAAGGATGCTGCAGAGGCAATAAAAGTTGCCACGGTTAATTCGAAGGCCGATCTCGGAATCATCTTCGATACCGATGTCGACAGAGCCGGAGCGGTTCTTCCCGACGGAAAGACTCTCACAAGAAACGACCTCATCGCTGCGCTTGCATCGATCGCACTTAATTCAAATCCCGGAACAACGATCGTAACAGACTCTGTCACAAGCGACGGACTTGCAAGATTTATCAAGGCAAAGGGCGGTGTTCACAAGAGATTCAAGAGAGGATACCGTAACGTTATAGATGAGGCCATAAGACTTAACGAGTCCGGCTCGGATTCACAGCTTGCGATCGAGACCAGCGGACACGGTGCATTCAAAGAGAACTATTTCCTTGATGACGGCGCATACCTGATGGTCAAGCTCCTCATCGAGATGGGTAAGGGCAACAATATCGCATCTCTCATAAGCGGACTTGAAGAGCCTGCGGAGAGTGTAGAGCTCAGATTCCATGTAGGCGATGTTCCCGATCTTCAGGCAAACGGAGACCGTATACTGAAGGCTCTCGAGGACGCCGCTTCATCTGTGGAAGGCTGGAGT
>JAGCRJ010000013.1 GCA_017964745.1 Lachnospiraceae bacterium | reverse complement strand
GAAAGCGAAAGGTTTACTCCTTCATAGAAGCCCATCTTCATAGCGCGTCTGACAAGTGTCTTGATGGCATCGAGATTATAATCGACAGGATATTTTACATACTGGATCTTACCGCCGTTGAAAAGATCCCAGAATCTCTTCTCATAGTCCTGCTTTTCGATCGGAGTTATATTCTCCGTGACGTGGCAGTGGAAGGAATTGGAAACATATTCACGGTCAGATACTCCTTCGATGATACCGAACTTCTTTCTGAACTGTTTAACCTGAAGTCCGCATAAGTTCTCGGCGGGCGTTCCGTAGATCGCATAGAGCCTGTGGTCTTCCTTCTTGAACTGTGCGATCTTCTCGTTTATATGCTTCATGACTTCGAGGGAAAACTCCGCATCCTCGGTAAGGGATTTACCGTTATAGAGTCTCTGAAGCTCGTTGAGTGCCGTTATGCCGAATGAAGCCGTAGCGGAATCAAGCAGAGGCTTTATCTTATCCGACAGATTAAGATGTCCGCCCCTGAAGCCTCCCATGCAGTAAGCTAGAGGATTGGTCGACGCCTTCATCTCACCGAGATAGGAATATGTCCTTAAATGAAGGTTTCTGATCAGTTCAAGGTAATAATCAAGGATCTCATAGAAATCCCTGTTCTCTTTTCTGCTTCGCGCAAGGATCATCGGAAGGTGAAGCGATACGACACCGATGTTGAAACGTCCCACATAGACGGGAGTATCGTTTTCATCCGCAGGCTCTATGCCGCCTCTTTCAAACCAGGGTGAAAGGAATGCCCTGCAGCCCATGGGTGAGATGATCTTGCCGTACTTTTTGTAGATAGAAGGTACATATCCTTCTCCGGTAAGGGATAGATAATCGGGATACATCGTCTTGGATGAGCATCTGATCGCAAGTTCGAAGATATCCTCAAGCTCTCCTCCCTCTCCGTGAAGCTTCTCATCGTAAAGGAATACGATCTTGGGGAAGAGTACGGGTTTCTTCCTGCCCTTCTTGCCCTGTCCTTCCATATGTACCTTGAGAAGTGCTCTGGTTGCCATCTTCTGGAAATCGGACGTTCCTGTTCCGGCGGTCACGGTAATGAAGGGATAATCACCACGGCTTGATGCAACGGTGTTGAACTTATATTCCCATCCCTGGAAGCCCTGCTCAAATTCTCTTTCGACATCGGCAAGAGCAGCATCTGCTGCCTTCTTTTCATCGACGCCGAGATCAATGTACTTTTTGTATTTCTTTTCGTATGAGAGCTTGGCGTAAGGCTCAAGGGTATATTCAACGGAAGGGATCGTGAAACCGCCGTATTGCTGGCTTGCGGCCGAAAGAACGATGTCTCCCATTACGTCGAATGCGGTATCAAGGGATTTAGGCTGGTTATACCAGATATTGCCCATCTCGAATCCGTCCTTGAGAACGGAAGCGATGTCAAAGAGACAGCAGTTCATCGTATCTCTTCTTGAAGACATATCGTGAATATAGATATATCCGTCACGGCATGCCTGGATCTCTTCCGTGGTAAGGAAGAACTTCATATACAGCTCTTTGTTGAGCTGGTTGAATATAAGACTTCTCTTGGTGGAAACAAGGGCCGAATCGGTGTTGGAATTTTCCTTGTCGCCGATGTACATGATCGACTGTGACTTTTTGTAAACATCATCGAGCATGCGTACGAAGTCCTGCTTGTAGTTGCGGTAATCACGGTAGCTCTTGGCAACTATGGGCTTGACCTGTTCGAGTACCTCCTCGACGATATTGTGCATCCTGGGAATGGGTATCTCGTTTTCTCCGAGTTCATCAACCTTGGATATTATAAGAGTACAGATCTTTCTGTTATCTTCATCGGAAAATTCGGTAAGAGCCCTGTACGCACTCTTACTGACAGCATTTATGACCTTCTGTACGTTGAACGCTTCCCGCGATCCGTCTTTCTTGATGACGTAAACTTCGTTCGAAGGTTTATAGATCTTACCGTAATCGATGCTTTCTGCTGACATTTTTCACTCCGGAATAATCAATATATTTGTATAAGATCCTTTAAAAAAGATTTATAAGACTTAACAGTGCTCTCGGGAGAAACAAGCTTTACATCTCCGCCGAGGCCGGACAGCCATCCGTAGAACTGATTGCTGACATAGCATTTGGTCCTTACAAGGATACGTCCCTTTTCTCCCGGTCTCTGGGTCACATCCGCTCCGAACCTGTCATAAGCGATACCGATAAGTGCTTCGGGGAAATCAAGAGTTACCGTCTCCTGCTTTCCTCCGTACATTGAGAAGGTTTCCTCGACATATTCGGACATATCAATGCTTTCGAACTCTTCTCTTCCCGCTCTGGTCTGATCCGTAACGGATACTTGTCTCATCTTGTCGACGCGGAAATGCTTCATCTTGCCTGCCGCTTCGTCGTAAGCCATAAGATAATAATTCTGATCCTGCCAGATAAGCGCCCAAGGACTGAGGATTCTTTGTTTTTCACCCTTGGTGACAAGCTTTTTGTTCGCACCCCATACAAGGTATTCAAAGCTTACCTGTCTGTTATCCTGAATTGCACGGGAAAGCGAATCGACATTATACAGAACATCCTCATTGGGAGTTTTGGAGTCCGATGAATATATCTGTCTTGTGATTGATGAAGCCTGGCTCTCACTTGTAAGTGATTTTAGTTTCCCGGCCAGCACCTTTGTCTTTTGCGTCGAAATAAATTTTGAAGAATACACGGCATCAATGAGAAGCCTGACTTCCGCATCCTCAAAATCACGGGACAAAAGCTTGTATCCTCCCCCGGGCTCATGAATGATATCGACACCGGCATCGATAAGCGAGGCTATGTCGTCGTAAAGAGTCTTGCGGTCACACTTTAATCCTTCGGACTTGATCCGCTCAATGATATCGGCGGCTTTAAGTGCATGATCTTCATCGGTATTCTTTTTAAGGATATCCAGAATGAGAAGTATCCTGGTCTTGTTGTTATATGTATTCAAAACCCGCTGACCCTATAAAAAATATAAGGATACGGATTTACACGTATCCTTAAAAAATCACCTTAGGAATTGTCGGATGACCCCGGTGAACTCTCTGAAACGGATTCTATGCTCTCGGCATTTCCTGTTTTGCTGTCTTTTCTCTTCCGCAGGATCCTTCCGACGATAAAACCGAGTGCTGCAACGCATACGATTATTACCATGAGAAGCAGGTAGCTCAGGAACGAATTAAGAAAAACTATTCCCTGACCCATAACAATTCCTCCTTCAAAAAAGCGGGCATATTGTGTGGAAAACAAAACCGTAAGTTTCGTCAAAACACATTATTTAGTATACATTTATTGAGCCAAATTCGCAAGAAATAACGGCATTTCGAGGATTTATGTAAACCAAAATATTCAGATACCGCTTCTTTGATCGAGCCGGGCACAGAGCTTCTCACTCTCACCTGTGACCGAAGCGGGAAAACCGTTCTTTTTAAGCAATGCGATCGCGTTTCTGCTCTTTGTGGGTCCCTTTTCAAGAACATAATTAAACGTCACATCATCGTCTGTGATATTTTCGCTGAAATGCACATTTTCATACTTATCCGATACCAGAGTCGTAAGCTCGATATCATGAGTCGCGGCAAAAGTAATGACACCAAGCTCTGACAGATAATTAAGCACGGCACAGGCTGCCGCTATTCTCTCGGAGGTATTGGTACCGCGAAGGATCTCATCGATAAAGCATATTACCGGTCTGCCTTCGGAGCCAGCGGCATCAACGATCCTCTTAAGGCTCTTTATCTCTGCCATGAAATAACTTTCACCCTTGAGAATACTGTCATTGACCGCTATCGAAGAATAGATCCTGAAGTGTGATGCCCTGTATTCCTTTGCGGGACATGTTGCAACTGTCTGGGCAAGGATGGCATTTACTGCGATCATCCTCATATAAGTGGATTTACCGCTCGCATTTGATCCGGTTATAAGTACTCCGCCTTCGGAAAAAGCATCATTTGTAACAGGCTTTTCTATAAGGGGATTGAATCCTTCTTTGATACAGATTGAAGCCCCTGCGGTAAATACAGGCTTGCAAAACGAACCCTTTGTCTCAAGGTATGCCCTGTAAGATGCTATGCTGAGACACATATCAAGATAGCCTGTTTTTTCATAGGCCGACAGTATCCTGTCCTTATCCTTTTTGATCCCGTCCAGAAGAAAAGCACTAGCTATAAGGTCAAAATGAAATAAAAGATTGATATAAGTAAGGAGCATAGAAAGAAGTCCGTTACCCGAATCGGGACCGGAACTGAGCACAAATCCCGAAAGAAACTTCTTGGTGTTGATGGCTCTGAGATCCTTTAAAAGATCGGAGATCTGCCTTCCCGTTTCGCCGGATGCATCAGAAGGAAGATTCTTATCCATAATGCTCAGTCTCATGATCATGGTAATACCGCTCAGTCTTTCCTCAGCGGTTCTTCTGAGTGAAAAGTATGATGATATCTGAACCAGGATAAGTGCAACAAGAAATACGGCCCCGATAAGCGGCTTAAAGAAAAGAACGGCTATTACGCCAATATAGAAAATGTCTGCAATTATATGGAAATAAGGATTAAGAAATCTTTCCGAAGAAATAATATGCTCAAGGTATTCGGGAAGTGTCTTATCCTTAACAAATCCAAGTCTGTTTAATGCAAGGCCGAGGCTTACCCTCAGCTTCTCATCCTTGTAAAGCTCGGACGAAATGCTGTCGGTCAACTCAAGCTCCCCGTCTGAGCTGCCGGCATCATGAAGCTTTTTGTAAAGATATTCTTCACCGGGCGCAGAAAGGCAATTGTCCATCTGAAGAAATATGTCTTCCATTCCGGTATCCGACCAGGTAAGTTCATCGATCCGGTTCCCGTCTGCCGAAGCTGCCGCAGACAGATCCAGAAGTCTTTGAAGAGCATCCTTTCTTCCCTGCGATAGCTTTCTTGAAGAAGCCTTGCCGAAAGAATCACGTATAAACAGATCGGTCCGTCTCTTCTCTTCTTCGGAGAGACGGTATCCGCTTATAGCGAGCAGTATTAAGATTATCGCAACTAAAACTATTCCGTACATATTTTAAAATGCAAAAAATCCCTGCCGGAAATAAATCCGGCAGGGAAAAGCTGTTATCAGAGCAAAATATACTTAAGTATAAAGAGTAATGCAAGGATGTACATAAGGGGCTTGATCTTCTTGTAATTGCCGGTGCAGAGATTGATTACAACATAAGAGATAACGCCGATGCAGATACCGTCGGAAATGCTGTAAACAAGGGGCATAACAAGGAATGAAAGGAATGCGGGAATAGCCTCTGTGGGATCCTTGAGATCGATACCCGTAATAGCTCCGATCATAAGGAATCCGACGAATACAAGCGCGGGAGCGGTTGCAAATCCGGGGATCGATATGAAAAGAGGTGAAAGGATCAGTGATACAAGGAAAAGAAGTCCTGTAACCACGGATGAAAGTCCGGTACGTCCGCCTGCGGATACACCTGCCGAGGACTCGACGAAGGTGGTAGTGGTGGAAGTTCCGAGAACTGCGCCTGCGCTGGTGGCGATAGCATCAGCAAGAAGCGCGGGGCGGATACGGGGAAGCTTTCCATCCTTATCGAGCATGTCAGCCTTATCCGCACATCCGATGAGAGTTCCGAGAGTATCGAAAACATCTACGAAAAGGAAAGCGAACATGATGACTATGAAATTAAGAACACTGAATTTCTCAAATGCTGCTCCCGAGAAGCATGCACCGAAGGTGGTTCCGATGGATGCAAATGAGAACGATGCAAAATTGGAAGGAATTGCAGAGTAGAATCCTGCCTCAGCATCGGGAGCATAGATTCCGATAAGCTCACAGATTATTCCGAGGATCCAGGTAGCAAAGATACCGATAAGGATGGCACCCTTAACCTTCTTGATATGAAGGATAGCAATGATCAGAATTCCGATAATGGTAAGAAGTGCCCAGATTCCGATGGTCTTAAAGTTGTCTCTGAAGCTGACAAGAGTAACAAGAGTAGCACCGTCATCAACTACGATCTTACCGTTCTGAAGACCGATGAATGCAACGAAGAGTCCGATACCTACGGAAACACCCTTCTTAAGCTGAAGAGGAATAGCATTGAAGATAGCTTCTCTTACGGGAGTTACCGAAAGAACTATGAATATAAGACCTTCAATAAATACTGCAAAGAGAGCAAACTGCCATGAATATCCCATTCCGAGACAGACCGTATATGCAAAGTAAGCATTAAGTCCGAGGCCGGGAGCAAGTGCAAAGGGATAATTTGCCATCAGACCCATGCACATGGTTCCGATGAATGCGGCGAGAGCTGTTGCTATGAGAATAGCATCTTTGGGCATTCCCGAAGCGGAAAGAATATCGGGATTGACAGCCAGGATGTAAGCCATGGCCATGAAGGTTGTAACACCGGCAATGATCTCTGTCTTTACGTCGGTGCCGTTCTCCTTCAGTTTAAAAAATTTTTCAAGCATTTTTTAATTCTCCTTTCTCATCTTATGAGAATCTTGTAATATAAAATACTTATATAGAGAACAGAAAATAATTTCCGTCTGCTATCCTAGCCGGATACTATCTTGTCAGTTCTCTCCCCACACTTAAATATTATCTCTTCGGGATCAAATCCCAGATCATATTCTCCATTGTAATACAATATCCGTCCGGAGACCATTGTCATTTTAATATTTGCCGTCTGACCAGAATAAACAAGGTTTTTGACGATATTGTTGACCGGCTGCATATTGGGCCTGCTCATATCGACCATTATGATATCAGCCGGGCACCCTGCCTTCATAAGTCCGGAATCCTCCAGCCCCATACATCCGGCACTTCCCTTAACGGCCATATCAAGTATAACAGATGCATCGATTCCTGCGGCATCTTTTTCCCTGATCTTGCAAAGAACGCTCGCAAGGTACATCTCCCTGAACATATCAAGGCAGTTATTGCTGGCGGGACCGTCAGTGCCTATCGCAAGCTTTACACCGCTTTCATAAAGCTTCTTGAGCGGAACCATGCCGCTTGCAAGCTTACAGTTTGATGCGGGGTTTGTTACCGTATAAATACCTTTATCCCTGAGGATATCGATCTCCTCATCGGTTACATGAACTCCGTGATAAATGCCTCCGCCGTGATCAAAAAGACCCAGTGATGCAAGGAATTTTACGGGAGTAAGTCCGTACCTTTCCAAACATCCGGAAACCTCACTCTCCGTCTCCGATGCATGGCAGAACACACCGGTTTTCTTTTCACGGACAAATCCGGAAAGGCTTTCAAGAATCTCACGGGATGTAGTGTATTCGGCATGAATGCCTGCTTTAAAGGAAATAAGGGGATCGTATCGGTTAAGCCTGTCAAACTGATCTTCAAGCTCGGAAATGGACGAGGTGAAATTGTTAAGTCCCGAAACAATAACAGCCCTCATGCCCGCGGCGGCAAAAACCTGCGCGGTCACATCGGGCCTTAAATACATATCCATGGCGGAAACTATGCCGCCGGATACATATTCCATTATCGCCAGCCTTTGGAAATCGGCTATATCATCATCGGTCAGTTTGGCTTCGTTGGGGAAAATGTCTTCCTCAAGCCAGTTTGGTGTCGGCTTGTCATCGGCAAGTGATCTTAAAAATGTCATTGCCGAATGGGTGTGGGCATCATTAAAGCCCCTCATCAGAAGATTTCCCTTACAGTCTATCTCCCTGTCAAAGATCCTGTCTTCGGGCTTTATGTCGCCCTCATATATCACTTCGACGATCTTACCTTCACTTACGCGCACCTCACCCTTTCTCACGTTGTGAGATTCATCAAGATCAAGTATTCTTGCGTTGTACAGACGAATATTCATAAAAGAAGACCTCTATAAACTTACGCAGATCTTGAACACGAAAGGAGTCGGACTATCTGATGGAATCGGCGGTGAATGCTTCGGGCAAAAGCTCCGAAAGCTTATAAACCTTCTTATCATCGATACTGCGGGCAATGATAACCGTCATATCGCTTCCGCCGAATTCGGAGATAAACTGTCTGCATATACCGCACGGATAAGCATAATCCGTTAATTCCGATGCCTCTTTAAGTCCGCCGACTATCGCTATGGCTTTGAACTCACGGTCACCTTCGCTGACTGCTTTAAGAGCGGCACATCTTTCGGCACATATGGTTGCTCCGTAAGATGAATTCTCTACATTGCAGCCTCTGTAGATCTCACCCGAAGATGTGAGGATTGCGGCACCTACGGCATATCCCGAATAGGGACAATAGGACTTTGTTCTTCCTTCAAATGCATTAAGTATCAGGTTCTGGATATCTTCTTCATTCATTATGATTTACCGTTACAGTTTGATCAGAATGCTGCAATGGATGCCCTGACAAGCTCTTCAAATCTCTTTGAGACCGAATCGGCAGCCTTCTGTACCTCTTCGTGATTGAGCTCTTCTCCGGTAATACCGGCAGCCATATTTGAAATTACCGATATACCGCAGACCTTCATTCCGGCATGTCTTGCAGCGATCGCCTCGATGGCGGTGCTCATTCCGACGGCACTTCCGCCGAGGATCCTGAGAGCCTTTACATCCGAAGGCGATTCATATGAAGGACCGCTCAGCTGAACATAAACACCCTTGAAAAGCTCGGAATTCTGCTCTGCGGCTTTATCGATGATTATCTGTGATAGATCCTTATCGTAGATCCTTGTCATATCGGGGAATCTTGTTCCGAGCTCCTCAACATTGGGACCGATAAGAGGATTTCTTACAAGGAATGATATCTGATCCTCGATCAGCATAAGACATCCTGGATGGAAGCTTTCGTTAATACCGCCTGCAGCATTTGTAAGGAAAAGGATCTTTGCTCCCATAAGGTACATAAGCCTGATGGGCATAACGACATCGGAAGGCTCATAGCCTTCATACATATGAACCCTGCCCTTCATGCATACGACCTTCTTATCTCCGTCGTATCCGAATATGAACTTTCCCGAATGACCCTGTACGGTAGATACGGGGAAGCCCGGAAGGTCGGAGTAAGGTATCTCGCAAACAGTCCTGATGGAATCGGCATATGCACCGAGTCCGGATCCGAGTACGAGTGCGATGTCGGGAACAAAATCGGTCTTTTCCCTGACGGCTTTTAGTGCTGTCTGCAGCTTATCGTATGCTTCGCTCATGAGATCACCTTTTTGTATGCTTTCTTTCCGCGTCTGACAAGCTTTCCGTCCTTAAGGTCTTCCGCGGAATACAGTGTTTTGACATCGGTTACCTTCTCATCGTCTACGGTAACACCGCCCTGCTCAACCGCACGGCGTGCTTCGTTTCTCGTGGGGCAGAGGCCTGCTTTTACGAGGATTCCGAGAATATCGATATTACCGTCACGATAATCCCCCTCTTCGATCTGAACTGTGGGAATATCGGCTGCCGAAAGATCACCGCCGCCGAAAAGTGCATTTGCTCCGGCCTCGGCCTTGTCAGCTTCCTCCTTGCCGTGGACAAGCTCGGTAAGCTCATGTGCAAGGATCTTCTTGGCTTCGTTGATACGGGAGTCTTCCCACTTGCACATTTCCTCAATCTGCTCGAGAGGAAGGAAGGTGAGCATTCTCAGGCATTTGAAAACATCGGCATCGTCGACGTTTCTCCAGTACTGGTAGAACTCGTAAGGAGTGGTCTTATCCGCATCGAGCCAGACGGCGCCTTTTGCGGTCTTACCCATCTTCTTTCCTTCGGAATTGAGAAGAAGGGTTATGGTCATGGCATATGCATCCTTGCCAAGCTTCTTTCTGATAAGCTCGGTACCTCCGAGCATATTGCTCCACTGGTCGTCTCCGCCGAACTGCATATTACAGCCGTATCTCTTGTAAAGCTCAAGGAAATCGTATGACTGCATGAACATGTAGTTGAACTCAAGGAAGGTAAGTCCCTTTTCCATACGCTGCTTGTAGCACTCTGCCCTGAGCATATTGTTTACACTGAAATGAGGTCCGATATCCCTGATGAACTCGACATAGTTAAGGTCAAGAAGCCAGTCCGCATTGTTAACAAGCATTGCCTTTCCGTCGCCGAATTCGATGAATCTGGACATCTGCTTCTTGAAGCATTCGACATTGTGATCAATCGTCTCCTTGGTCATCATCGTACGCATATCGCTCTTTCCGGTAGGATCACCGATCATTCCGGTTCCGCCTCCGACAAGTGCTATGGGCTTGTTGCCTGCCTGCTGAAGTCTCTTCATAAGACAGAGAGCCATGAAATGACCTACATGAAGCGAATCGGCAGTGGGGTCGAATCCTATATAGAATGTAGCTTTGCCGTTGTTGACAAGCTCCCTTATCTCATTTTCGTCCGTAAGCTGTGCAAGAAGCTGTCTTGCCTGCAGCTCTTCAAAAATACCCATTTCAAAAATCTCCTTTTAAATATTTATCTTGTTTCCATGAGCTTGGTCATCGCCTGATCGAGACCTTTCACGGATAATTTATACATGGGGAACATCTGCTTTACGGCTGTCTCCACTTCTCTCCACGGCGCATTTCCGGGCGCCATCTTGGGATTGAGCCAGACAACCTTCTTGTAATGTCTCTTTAATGACTTGAGCCATTCTTCACCGCTGAGTCCGTCATTGGGGCCGCGGTAGTTTCCCGTATCGGAATAAAGCTCCTCGGGTGCCATGGCTGCGTCTCCGACTATTATAACCTTATAATCGGAATCCGTGTTGCGGAAAAGCCATTTTGTTTCCACCCAGTCACCGTTTTCGCATTCAGGTGTCTTATATACATGGGAGTAAATGCAGTTATGAAAATAATAACATTTAACTTCCTTATAGTGGTTACTTTTATTTACGGCCTGAAAAAGATCGTTCAAAAGCTCGGAATAAGGTATCATAGTACCGCCCGAATCCATGAGAAGAAGGAGCTTAACCGAATTCTTCCTCGGCTTTCTCATCTCTATCTTAAGAACTCCGCCCTGGTTACAGGTCTCATCGACCGTCTTGTCGATATCAAGTTCCCTCTCGGGTGTATCAAGCCTTGAAGAGAACTGTCTGAGTCTTCTGAATGCAAGCTGGAACTGACGGTTGGTCATGACCCTGTCATCTCGGAAATCACGGTACTTTTTGGCACCGATGACCGCAAATGCGGATTGGTATCCGGTCGCGCCACCGACTCTTACGCCTCCGATATTACCTCCGGTATTACCGAAGGATGTCTTACCCATGGTACCTATCCAGAAGGATCCGCCGTTATGCTCGGAATCCTGATCCTTGAGCCTCTGCTTAAACTTCTGCTCAACATCTTCTTTGTCGATTATGATGCCTTCGCCTTCCATCTTGTTCAGATGATCCTTTGCTTCCATCTCGGCAAGCTGCATCATATCGGACTTATCAAGCCAGCGGAGCATTTCCTTACCCACTTCGGGGACACTCTTTATCTTGCCGAAACATTCCTCGAATGCCTCATCATACTTGTCGTAATCCGTCTCGGACTTAACAAGTATCATTCTTGCACAGTGATAGAACCTTGAGAGCTGGCCGCCGATCAGGGACGCATCAAGTGCATTCTCCAGATCGAGCCACTCACCCAAAGTGACATTTATCCCGTGCTTTCTTAAACTTTCAAAAAAATTCAAAAACATATTATTCGAAATTGTAATGAGACGTCTGCTCGAGGTCTTCGTCTTTCTTGACTACGACTCCGATGAAAGGAAGTCTTGACTTGATCTGTCCGTAGGGAATTCCTCCGATCTGAAGTGCATTGATCCAGTCAATCAGCTCGGAAGTCGAAGGCTTCTTACGGATATCCCTAATATCACGGATCTGATAGAATACATCCATTGCCTCGGCAAGAAGATGCTCCTCAACATCGGGGAAGTGAACCCTGATGATCTCTTCCATGAGTTCCTTTCCGGGAAATTCAATATAATGGAAAATACATCTTCTGAGGAATGCGTCGGGAAGCTCCTTCTCCGCATTTGAAGTGATGATAACGATGGGTCTGTTCTTGGCCTTGACCGTTCTCTTGGTCTCACCTATATAGAATTCCATCTGGTCAAGTTCCCAGAGAAGGTCGTTGGGGAATTCCAGATCCGCTTTATCTATCTCATCGATGAGAAGAACAACCTGATCTTCGCTCTCGAATGCTTCACCGAGCTTTCCGAGCTTGATATAGTGAGCTATATCATCGACTCCGCCCTCTCCGAACTGTCCGTCGTAGAGTCTCTGGATGGTGTCATACATATAAAGTCCGTCCTGGGCCTTGGTCGTAGACTTGATGTTCCAGATGATGAGCTTTTTGCCGAGTGCATCGGCAACGGACTGTGCGAGCATGGTCTTGCCCGTTCCGGGTTCTCCTTTGATGAGGAGCGGCTTTTTAAGTGCTATCGCAATATTAACGGAATCCATCAGCTCCGGGCTTGCAACATATCCACTTGTTCCTTCAAATTTTTCCATTTAAATATCTCCGTTAAAAAATTTATCCAGTTCAGTCCTCAGAACATCTTTGCTGATCGATTTCAGAAGATATCCCTGAGGATTAAGCTTCATTACATTTTTGACACTGTCCTTGTCAGACTTGCTCGTAAGGAATATTACGGGAATATCCCTCGAAAACTCTTCGCTCCTGATCATCTCCAGGATCTCGGGACCGGAAGCGACGGGCATCATATAATCAAGAAGAACAAGATCCGCATGATTCTTCGCAAGCCATGTAAGTGCCTGTATGCCCGAGTTGGCCATATAAACTTTATACTTATCCTTGAGCCAGTCTCTTACCGTACGAAGATAAGTCGTGTCATCATCTACTATCAGAACACTCTTTTTATCGCTCTCTTCACGGGCCGTTGTCTGAACCCCTCTTAAAAGTGCGATGAGCACCTGCATATCGATCGGTCTTTCAAGCTTGCCGGCAAGGAAGTTATCCGAAATGTATTCGTTAACGACAGCAAAATCGGCAGGTGATCCTATCAGTATGAGCTTCTTTTCGTCATCATTGCATTTATCCTTCAGATAAATGAGAAGATCCGGTCTTTCAAGAATGGATTCATCCATATACAGGATGATAATCCTCTTTTCGTCAATCGAATTCTTTATGTAAGGAGACTCGGTAGATGAAAAGGAACAAAGAAAGCCTTCTGCTTCAAGCTTATACTTGATGGCATTAACCATAAAGCTGTCTATTTTGCTCACCATAAGAACGGATTCACTCATAATGCCTCCTTTGCGCAGCTGAGAACGGCATCCCAGTCAAGCGCTTCCATGGATCTTTTTATCTTATCAAGCCTGTCCGCATCAGCCTTTTCGAATTCATACCGGCTCAGTGATTCGAAGATGATCTCTATGCTGTCATAATCCATCATAAGTGCAAGTTCATATATGGTCCTGTATGCATCGCCGGTGATCTCGGGAGTAGCGGTTATCTTTATAACCTGTTCGGACGGAGACAGCCTCTCCGAAAGATGCTGTTTTAAGCTTCTGTATTCCTTGAGCAGATCGTCCGTTTTGTCATTGATGAAATCAATGTTATGATCCTTGCCGGCGGCTTCAAGGGCTCTGGCAAGTTCCGAAAGCTCCGTTGCACCGATTATACGCGCAGAGCTCTTTAAAGCATGGACTCTGATGGTATAACCGTCAATATCACCCGTGGTATAAAGCTCACTTATCTCATCAGCCTTGGCATCCGCGGTGCTTACAAAGATCTCTGCTGCCTTTTTGAGTCCCTCCTCGGAACCGCAATTATAGATTCCCTGTTCGACATCCAGTCCTTTTATTCCGATAAACATATCGGCTTCGCCGGTCCGCTCTATGCCTATGCTTTCTTCTTTGACCTGGGTATGGGTCTTTACCTTTTCGGTACCGTCTGCAAGATCATAGGATGATGTGATATCCAGAGAAGATTTCTTCTTTTCCTCACAGGTTCCGACAACGCTGACCTTATCCTTGGGAAGATACAGAAGCAGCATAGCATCGATAACATCGGAATCATCATCGATACTGATGTAATCCGTATAGCTGTCATAGATGACCGCGGGATCTATCACCGTATTCTTCCTTGTTATTAGGATCACGGGGATGTCCACGCTGTTCCATATATATGTCTTTATGGAACGGTTATCATCCGAACGCAGACCGTCTTCAACAAATACGATATCGTAATCTCCGCCGGAAAGTCTTTCGATGCATTCGTCACATCCGTATACGACATCGATCCTTGCCATTGTGGTAAGGAAAAGCCTTGAAAGCCTGTTAATGCTCTCCCTGTCCTTGCCCGCAATGAGGATCCTGGTACCCGGTGCGATAAGCGGTCTTGAAAATGTGGAAGCCAGCATAAATCCCGAAATTCCGGATCTGCTGCCGGTCTTGATAAGCGTCTCCATCGTTGCAAGAGGAAGGAATTTACCGACAGCCCGGAGAAGGGATCCGCCGGTGAAGGGTTTGGGAAGGAACGAATCAAAGCCTTCAGACATATATTTTTCCTTTTCGCCCCTTACTGCATTTGCGGTCACAACGATTATCGGAGTCAGATCGCAAAGAGAATTATCCCTGATATAATGCATTGCCTCGACGCCGTCCATGACCGGCATCATATGATCCATCAGGATCAGGTCGTAATCATTTTTGGAGACCATCTCAATGGCGGTCTTACCATCTTCCGCTCCGTCTACGGTAAATCCGAACTGTTTGACGGTACGCACCAAAAGCTCCATGTTCAGTTCGTTATCGTCAACGCAGAGTATCCTGTACATCGACGAGTCCGGATATGAACCGGTATCGGATAAAGCCAGTCCTTCAAAACCGGATTTGGAAACGAAATCCTTGGCATTTTTCTTTTCTTCAATATCGAATCCGACATTCAGATAAAGCTCTTTTTCGATATCCTCGAGGGAGATCAGAGCACTGTTTCCGTACTCGCTGATATCGGACATGTTATCGACTATATCAGTAAAGAACTGATCGAGCCTTCTTGCACCCTTGAATGCACTTGCCGCATTTTCCTTAACATCATCGGAAACATTGGCCTTTAGTATCTCTTCGGTATAACCCATTATCGCGTTAATGGGTGTTTTGATCTCATGCGAAAGATGGGAAAGAAATACGCTCTTTGCTTCATCGGATCTTTTGATCCTTTCAAGTGCCCTTCTTTCATCTTTTCTGACACGGTCAAGTTCATCAAGCGTATTGACAAGCTCCGTATATTCCGGAGTTTCCAGAGTAAGGAACAGCATAAGCAGGCAGATGCCTCCTACAAAATATGCCATCTGCGCCCTTTCCTCGAGCTTGACCTGAACTATGAATATCACGAGTACTATCAAAAATCCGCTTGAGAGAAATGTCCTCTGAACCTTTGTGAATCTCTTTTTCCTGAAAAAGGAAAGAGATACTCCGAGGGCAATATAATAAAGCGGAAACAGATAACCGACCGTTCCGTACAGTATATTTCTTACAAGGCCGATACCGGGTACGTATGTAAAAGCGATGCCGGTGAAATAGTTTATGACCAGGATGATCACATATACAATATTGATCGCATAAGAGATCATATTCAGGACATGTTCATTTTTGGTAAGTCCCGAAAAAGCGACCATGTAAAAATAGAATCCCATGGAGCTGCAAAGACCCATGAGGAAATTGAGCGAAAGGAAAACAACATGGAACCATGCGGGAAGTGTGTCACCCCACATAAAGGTTATACCGGTGACAATGTCCAGAAGTGTTCCTACAGTTGTGAGCAGAGCATATATCTTGAACCTGTAATTGGTAGCCTTGGTGTCACGGTCATCCTTGTAATTGCCGTACACGAAAATAAGCAGTATCAGCTCAATGGGCAATACCGAAAGTTCAAAGTATATATTGTAGCTCTCATTGAAGATCAACTTATCCTTACCTTAGCTTACCTGTAATTCTTGGCTCTCTTGTAAATTCCCAAAGCCGACTTATAAAGGTCGTCATAACCTTCGGAATACTTTCTGATATCATGCTCCGATCTGATGCCGGGGCAAAAATACGATTCGTCATTTATATCGATCTTATCGGAGGGAAGATACTTTATGATCAGCTCCTCAAAAGTGGCGGGATTGACAGGTTTGGAAACAGTATCTGTAAATCCTCCTCTTCCGATATCATCTTCGGAGATCTTATCCGATTCATCAACTATGGCGATGCAGGGCTTTCTCACATCGAGTATGTTGGGTTCACCGCTCCTTATATGTCTTATCAGCCTGATACCCTTGTCATCCTTCATATCAAGATCGGCAAAGATGACATCATACTCATTGATCCTTATCAGTGTGAGCGCCTCTTCACAGTCCGAGGCAACATCGATGGTGACTCCCGAGGGCTCAAGAAGAGTCTTTATCACGGAAATGCTGCTGCGGTCCTTTTCCGCATATAGGATCCTGGAAGAAGGAGAATAGAATCTGACAGATTCACCGCTGTCGACAAAGGTCTTTTTTCTGACAACCTTGTTGATATCACCTATTCCGGTCGCATCCACGATCTCCGTTACGATGCATATGTCGAAGGCAACCTCTTCGTCAACAGTCTCAAACACCTTGAAATCTCCCCCGATGGCTTTGATGACATTGCCGGCGATGAAGAATTCAAGCAGTCCGGTTTCTTTCTTTGAAAAAAGAAGTTTATTATCGGAAAGACCGTTTAAAAGAAGATTCTCGAGATTGGTGGCAGCGGAAGAAAGAGACTCGCATGCGATCCTGAAAGTGATCTCGCACTCTCCGTCTCCGGTCTCTTTGTGTAGAGAAGAAAACTTAACGTAACCTTTTGTGGAATTCTTGCTGATAAAAGAAAAGAGATTGATCAGACATCGTCTGGTTTTCTCATAATCTCCCCTGATGATACCGGGAGTATCTTTATCAAGTAAAAGATCAAGGATAATACCCTTGTTTCTAAGTGAAGGACCCGAAACGCTTATAACGTCTATGAGCAGTGAGGCAAGATCGATGTCCTCCCTGTGAACCTCGATCAGTCCGCGTTCAAGCTTGGTGTAATCGAGTGTTCCCTGCATAAGGGCGATCACATCCTCTCCGGATGTTTTGATATGATATGCATGATCCCTGATAGTGTCATCATGACTTTCACGGATGATCAGCTCGTTCATTCCGAGCACCGAGATCATCCCGCTTTTAACTTCACGGGTCAGATTGCTCAATAAGATATTTCTGTCATCGCCGATCTGTCTGATCTTTTCATTTAATCTTATGTTCTCAAGGAAATACTTTTTCCTCATTTTGATGTAAAAGGTACCGGATGCTGTCAGAAACAGCACCGCGATTATCAAAACAGAGGAAATTATTAAAATTTGAAAAGAGGCATCACCACTGAGTATCGGATACTTCATCCTTCTTTTCCCTGAGCATAAGTTCTTTGACTGCTTCTCCGGCATCCTTTCCTTCGAAGAGGATCAGATTGACCTGTTCTATGATGGGAAGACTAACTTCATATTTCCTTCCGAGTTCGATTGCAGCTTTTGCGGAATAGATTCCTTCAACAACCATTCCGACTTCTTCCTGGGCTTCCTTAAGGCTCTTGCCTTCGCCGAGAAGTATTCCGCATCTTCTGTTACGGGAATGCATGCTGGCACAGGTTACTATCAGGTCTCCCATTCCGGTAAGTCCGCTGAAGGTTTCGGGTCTGCAGCCCATCTTTACTCCGAGTCTGGAGATCTCCGCAATTCCTCTTGTGATAAGGGCAGCCTTTGCGTTATCACCGTAGCCGAGTCCGTCGGCAATACCCGCCGCAAGAGCAACAACATTCTTAAGGGATCCGCCGAGTTCAACGCCCTTTACATCAGAACTTGTATAAACCCTGAAGGTCTCCGTCATGAATACGTCCTGTACAAAAAGAGCGGTATCCTTGTTATGGGATGCCACAACGATCGTTGTGGGCATTAGTCTCGAAACCTCTTCGGCATGTGTGGGACCCGAAAGAACGCATACATCTGCATTAGGTATCTCATCGCTTATCTGCTCTGAAAGAGTCTCTAAAGTTCCTTCCTCAATTCCCTTTGCCACGTCCACTATGATCTGTCCGTCTTTAATGAGCGGAGCAAGCCTCTTTGCGGTCTTTCTGGTAAAGGAAGACGCAACTGCCATGACAAGGATATCCCTGTCCGTTACGGCCTCCCTGTCATCAAGTGTATATCTGACGCTTTCGGGGATCGTAGCTCCGGGAAGCATCTTGTGTGCATGAGTGGTGGAAAGCATTTCAATCTCGGATTCGACAGCCGACCATACCATTACATCATGTCCTGCATTTGCAAGAAGAATGGTAAGCCCTATACCCCATGTACCTCCGCCGAGAACCGTTACCTTTGCCATATCTGACTCCTTTCGGGAATGTTATACTTCATTCTTTTTCTTAAGATATGTTTTTCTCTCTTCTCCCTTGATCAGCCTGACGATGTTTGATCGGTGCTGCCAATATGCAAGTATCATGAGAAAGAGAGCAATGATATACATCTCTGTTTTGACAGCCTGGGGAATTCCGTCAAATATACCGAAAAGGTTGATCTGACAGGTAACTACAAGCTGTATAAAGAAACCCGCATAAAGGATGAGGGATCCGAGACTTACAAAATGGGTGAGAAGGTACGGAACGAAAAAGTATGCGAGCCCCGGGAAAAAGAAGGATCCGTGAAAAGCCAGGATCATTCCGCCGGTGGCAGCAATACCCTTTCCTCCTTTGAAATGCATATAGAAAGGAAAATCGTGGGCAAGAATGCATCCCGCTCCGCCGTAGAGAATGAGCAGAAATCTGAGTTCGGGATACATCTGTGCGAACGTGAATCTGATAATGAGCGTGGTGATGATGGCCTTGAGCATATCTCCGGCAAACACAATAAGTCCTGCCTTGGTGCCAAGAACCCTGAGTGCGTTGGTGGTGCCGGAATTACCGCTTCCGTAATTCCTGATATCAACGCCTTTGCATTTACCGACTATATATGCCGTCTGGATGAGTCCAAGTGCGTATCCGATGAGAAAGCACCATAAACGAGCCATATCATTCACCTTTTCTTTCCCTGACAATGAATTTGAGAGGTGTGCCCTTAAATCCGAAATTCTCACGTACCTGATTCTCTATGTATCTGATATATGAGAAATGTGCCAGTTCCTTGTCATTCACGAATATAACGAACGTGGGCGGCCTGCTCGAGACCTGGGTAATGTAATACAGCTTAAGGAACTTACCCTTGTCATTGGGAGGCTGCTGCATTGCAACCGCTTCCGCAAGTATCTCGTTCAGTGCACCGGTTCCGACTCTCTTGTCCTGGCTCTCCCTGACCATATCAATAGTCTCAAAGAGCTTGCCGAGTCTCTGTCCGGTAAGTGCGGAAATGAAGATGATCTCCGCATAAGGCATGAATGAAAGTATATTCCTGACGTTTTCAGTGAATTTATATATTGTCTTGTCGTCTTTGCTGACGGCATCCCATTTGTTGACGGCGATGATGACAGCTTTACCGCGGTCATGGGCAATACCTGCGATCTTCGCGTCCTGTTCGGTGACGCCCTCCGTAGCATCGATGACAAGAACGGCGATATCCGCTCTTTCGACCGCACTTACGGTCCTGACGATCATATAATGCTCAAGATCATCCTTGATCTTGTTCTTTCTGCGAAGACCGGCGGTATCGATAAAGATGTATTCCTTATCGCCATACTGAACCCTTGTATCAACGGCATCACGGGTTGTACCGGCAATATCCGAAACTATGAGTCTGTTCTCACCCAGAAGCTTGTTGATAAGTGAGGACTTGCCGGTATTGGGCTTTCCGATAACGGCAACCTTCGGAGTATCCTCATCATCCGCAGCCTCAGTATCTTCTTCGAAATAGCTTACTACCTTATCGAGAAGCTCGCCGAATCCGAGCATATTGGTGGCTGAAATGGGATAAGGCTCCCCTATTCCGAGATTGTAGAACTCATAAACATCGGACTGCTGCTTTTCGAACGAATCAACCTTGTTTACGACAAGGATGACCGGCTTTCTTGACTTCCTGAGCATTGAGCATACGCCCGAATCGGCATCCTGAAGTCCGGTCTTGACATCGGTGACGAAAAGAATGACATCCGCCGTATCAATGGCGATCTGAGCCTGGTCCCTCATGGATGACAAAAGAAGATCCTTGGACTCGGGCTCGATTCCGCCTGTATCTATCAATGTAAAATTGTAATTAAGCCATGAAACGTCGGCATAGATCCTGTCCCTGGTGATTCCGGGGGTATCCTTTACAATGGATATCCTTTCACCGGCAAGGGCATTAAAAAGTGTCGATTTTCCGACATTCGGTCTTCCGACGACGGCAACTATGGGTCTGCTACTCATAACTGAAAAAATACCTGTTTAAACACAAAAATATCAGCTGATCCCCAAGCAGGAATCAACAAAGTCGTAACCATTAGATTTTATCGTATATATGCGTACTTGTAAAGCATCCGAGACCTGTGAAACCGTGTAATCATCAAGGAAAATATCGGTTCCGGCCCTCACGACGGACTCGGGCAAGCGAACCTCTGTTCCCAGTTCCCTGCCCTTTAACTGGGCAATGATATCACGGCCGGTAAGAAGCCCCGAAACCGTGATCCTCTCACCGAAGAAATCGTTCCTTATGGGGATCACATTAAGCTTAAGTCCGGGCACTCTTGATTCGAGCTTTTCGGCGGTCGATCTGATAATCGGGTATGCCAGCATACCGGTAACCAGCGATATATGCCTTGAACGGTCGACCGTCTCAAAGCTTCCGTCCTTTTCCCTCTTTGCGATCTGCTCATCCGTTTCGTCTATGAAAGAACGCATCATACCGACGCCGTTTTCTATCTGGAGATACCCGTCATAGCGTTCGGCTTCGGGCAGATCCATTTCTGCGGTAAGGTACCACTCGTCACTTGCGTGAACGAAATGAATTCCGTATTTTTCATAAGCGATCTTCTGGTATTTTTCGATGATGCCTATGACCTCAATGCTGTCTTCCTTTTCAAAGGGTTCAAGGTGGAAAAGTCCGTCGCGGTACTTGGAAAGGCCGACGGGTACCACAGAAAGGCTTCTGAAAGAAGGAATGAACTTCATAAGCTCCGAAATGGAGTATTCAAGCTCTTTGCCGTCATTTATACCCTTGCAGAGAACTATCTGTCCGTTCATCTCGATGCCGGCTTCCGCAAGGACATTAAGCTTTGAAAGCGACGAACCCGCAAAACGGTTACCCAGCATCTTGCATCTGAGTTCCGGGTTCATCGTATGAACGGATACGTTTACGGGGGAAAGATTGTATCTGACGATCCTGTTTAAGTCCTTTTCGGACAGATTGGTAAGGGTTATATAGTTACCCTGAAGGAAGGAAAGTCTCGAATCGTCATCCTTGAAATAGAGGGTGTCCCTCATTCCGGGAGGCATCTGGTCTATAAAGCAGAAAATGCAGTTGTTCGAGCATCTCCTGTATGTGTCCATCAGACCGTTTTCGAACACGATGCCAAGATCCTCGTTCTCACCCTTTTCGATGTCATATTCCCATTCCTCGCCGTCTCGAAGGACGGTAAGAATGAGATTATCGGTCATGGTGAAGAACTGATAATCGAAGATATCCTCTATCTCCTGATCATCTATCCTGATTACAATATCGCCGGGCAAAATGCCCAGCGAATCAGCGATCGAACCTTTATTTACGCTTTTGATGACATGGCTTTTACTCAAGTGTGACTCCGGATCAGATCTCTACATTCAGACGTGCATTATAGCTCTCGAGAACGGCATGCATCTTCTGTGTATTGTCCATAACATTGGACATGGATGAATCATGGTTCATAAAGTCGATTATGGAAGCGATGAACTTGCACATATCGGCCTCTATGAAATAAGGTCTGTCATAGATCTCGGGAGGAAGGTAAGTCAGGTTAGTAGTGATGACCCTGTCGAAATAACCTTTCTCGTAAGCCTTATCGAAATTATCGAGACCCTCGGTGAAAAGACCGAAGGTGGTACAGATGAATACTCTTCTTGCATTCATCTCCTTGAGCTGTCTGGCGGTATCAACCATCGAACCGCCCGAAGAGATCATGTCATCGATTATGACGACATCTTTGCTGTCGATGTTGTCGCCGAGGAATTCATGAGCAACAATGGGGTTCTTGCCGTTAACGATCTTGGAATAATCACGTCTCTTATAGAAAGTACCGGTATTGAGACCGAGAACGTTGGCAAAATAGATAGCTCTTTCGAGAGCGCCTTCATCGGGAGCGATTACGACCATATGGTCCTCATCCACGATAAGATCGTCCTCATTTGTAAGAAGTGCCTTGATGAACTGATAGGGAGGCATGAAATTATCAAACCCGATAAGGGGTATGGAATTCTGAACCCTGGGATCGTGTGCATCGAAGGTTATGAAATTGGCCATGCCCATATCGCTGAGTTCCTTGAGCATATAAGCACAGTCCATGGATTCACGGCCGTGTCTTCTGTGCTGTCTTCCTTCATAGAGGAAGGGCATGATGACATTGATACGGTATGCTTTTCCGTCGATGGCGGCGATGATCCTCTTGAGATCCTGATATATGTCATCGGGAGACATATGGTTCTCAAATCCGTTCATCTTATAGGTGAGCGAATGGTTGGTGACATCCACGAGAATAAAGAGATCCTTGCCTCTTGTTGATTGCTGGATGTGGCATTTTCCTTCTCCGCTTCCGAATCTCGGAATTGAAAAGGGAACCCTGTAATCGTCCATCTGGTATCCCTGGAATGCGGGATCGTTCTTGACCAGATCGTTGTGAATGTCCTTACGGAATGACGCAAGATACGAATTCACACGGTCTCCCTTCATTCCGAATGAAGGATGGACCAACAGTCCGAGCTGCCCTACGGGCATTGAGTTTTCAAGTTCCAGTACGTTAGGCATGATTTCTTTCCTGTTCTAAATACATTTTCGATACAGATTATAACACAAACGGCAGCGGGCTTTATTGTTCTTCGCCGCGGTTTGTACTTTTTTCTTCAAGCTCGGAGCTGAACTCGGGGATGGAGATATCGGTGACGAACATATCGCCGTCAACTATGACCTTGAAGGTTCCGCCCTGCGCCTGTGTAAGGCTTTTTGCGATAAACAGACCGAGTCCGCTTCCTTCGCCGCTCCTGCTCTCATCTCCTCTGATAAACCTTTCCGTAAGCTCATCGCCCTGGAATCTCGGTCTTATCGCGGAGACATTCTTGATCTTGATATAAGCAACACCCTCGGATGCGGTGTAATCGACATAGATCCTGGTTCCGCTCATCGCATACTTACAGATGTTTTCGAATATATTATCGAATATCCTCCAGGTGCAGCCGGGATCGGTATATATGAATGCCCTGGGGAAATCGTTGGTAACGAGCTCGAGCTTCGAATTCCTGAATCTGCCCTCATATTCTCCGAGCGCCTGGTTCAAAAGCTCGGTAAGATCCGTCTTTTCCCTCTTCAGCTCAACCTGACCGGAAGAAAGCTTCGATGCTTCGAGAAGATCTTCAAGAAGCTTTTTGAGCTTGATGGATTTATCCCCGATGACTGAAAGGTATTCCTTTTTCTTTTCCTCGGTAAGGTTGTCCCTCTTCAGAAGATCTGAATAGTTGATTATCGAGGTAAGAGGCGTCTTGAGGTCATGCGAAACATTGGTTATGAGTTCGGACCTTAACTGCTCTTCCATAAGTGAGGATTCGACCGCCGTCTTGATACCGTCTCCGATATTGTTGATGCTGTCTGCAAGATTTCTGTTCTCATAGCGGAGGTTCGATACATCTATCTTGTAATCGACTTCACCGGCCCTTATCCTGGCAATTCCGTCAAGCAGCTCCTTCTTTTCGGCGGTCACAAGGAAAAGTGTGATGCCGACGAAGATGTCGACCAGAACAAGCACCGAGAACACGATCGCGGATATCGCCACATTATCGAGATTCATCATGCCATAGATCGTGCCGCCGACATTAACGATAAGGAAAGCCACGTAAGGAATGAGAATGTACCACGAAGCCGATGAACCGCCCGAATAAATGAAAGCGAACCAGTCGAAGAACATCTTTATCCTTTTGAGAAACGAATACTCAAATAGAACGCCTGCCCTTATCCTTCTTACAAAGGAGAAAATGATAAATGCTCCGGTAAGTGAAAGCAGGAATCCGAACATGCCGAATATAAGATAAGAAGATATTCCGGCATTTTTGAAGGGACCTCCGTTTTCAAAGGTCACCCTGCAATAATTAACATTGATAAGCTGCTTCAGATAATCGAAATAGAATCTGCCCAGGAAAAATGCACCGATGGCAAATGCAGCCATAACCTCGATCCAGATCTTGTCCTGAGGGAAGACCCTGAACTCTTCTCCTTCATCCGTATATTCGACACCGGTGATAAAGAGCAGATAAACGAAAAGAGCAAGATAGATAAAGGTAAGGAATGCGATAACTATCATGAATACGCCCGAGATCTGTTTTACGGAATCGTATCTGTAGAGCAGGTCGTAATAGATATCGTTTGCCCTGGAGGTCGTATCGTCAATATACATCCAGACATGGGTATTGTCGGGATAGACATCGGGATAGATCATTATGGAATCGGTGATGACATTCTCAGGGATATCGGAAAGAGTCGAATACTCAAGATCGTCATAATAACATATGATGTAATGCAGATGGCTTGAGAAAATATCGGCAAGCGAAGCATCATCGTATTTCTTCGAATCGGGATAATTCGTATAAACCCTGGTATTTCCCTCGGCATCCTTGGTCCTTATGGTATATACAAGATTTGAATTTTCGTTTTCATAAAGCTTCTCGCCTTCCCTGTAAACATCATATGCTGCCGAAAAGAGTGAGGAAGTTACCTTAAGTTCATCAATGGCCGTAAAATATCCGTCCCAGTTGCGGATGGATTCCTTATAGCTCATAAACGAATTAAAGCCGGCATCATCGATAATGGGCTCCTTGAAGGTGACATAGATCATTCCGTCTTCCCAGCTGGACAATGAGACAAGCTCGGGATATTCCCTTACACAGTACTGGGCAACAAGGTTGATCAGATCGGAAGGAGCAGTGTTGCGTATAGCCTTTACGACATTCTCGTCCGCACCCTCTTCATCTTCTTCGGTCACATTAATGGTATATTTCTCCGAGAACTTATATCTGTTCAGAGTCTCGAAACCGACAAAATATAGATTTCCGTAAGGATCGAGAGCGAAATTTTCCGCATAGAGGGGGTCACCGAAATAATAAACAAAGTCCTGTACGGTAAGACTTCTTTCGGTATATTCGATACCTCTTCTGCCCAGGTTGATAAGATCGGAAAGATAGAGCTTGATGCTTACCTTATAGGCACCGTGATAATAATCGGACAGTTCCACGATACGGTTATCCTTTATACCGTTCTGAGCTCCGAGTATTTCCTTTGCCGCGGTATATTTCATGATATCCGATGCCTGACGGGAGAAGATATCCGTGATAATACCGTCGATCTCTTCCGTCTCCTGAGAGGGGAAGGGATTAAGCGCATACCTGGAATCTCCGCCGAGATAGCTTACGGAAATATAACTGCAGAAAAATATATCGGCCAGAAAGAGTACGGAAATAAATGCACATAAGTGCATTCCGAGATGGAACATTAATTTTTTGGCTCTGGTCTTTTTCATAGATCTTCTATCTTATATCCTACTCCCCATACAACTTTAAGGAACTGGGGCTGACCGGGATCTATCTCGATCTTCTCCCTGATATGTCTGATGTGAACCGCAACGGTATTGTCGGTCGCAATGGGAGCTTCGTTCCAGATGGATTCATAGATCTTATCCGTGGAAAATACGGTTCCCTTATTCTTGAGAAGAAGCAGGAGTATGTTGTACTCAATGGGAGTAAGCTTTACGGGCTGGGAATCGACCGTGACGGTCTTGGTCTCGTCATTGATGCTGAGTCCGCCGCAATTATAGATATGCGTATTACCCTCGTTGATGCTTCCGAGAAGCGTATATCTCCTGAGATTCGACCTGACTCTTGCGGTAAGCTCGGCGGGAGAAAAAGGCTTGGTGATATAATCATCCGCACCGGCATTGAGTCCGGTGACCTTATCGTTTTCCTCTGATTTTGCGGACAGGAAAATTATGGGAAGCGTACTGGTCTCCCTGATCTTTTCCGCGACCTCGATGCCGTTCATAACCGGCATCATGATGTCGAGGATCACAAGCTGAATGTCTTCTTTTCCCAGGATCTCAAGAGCATCGGCACCGTTATATGCTTTATAAATAATGTGTCCGTCATCCTTGAGATATACTTCTATTGCCTCTACGATGTCTTTATCATCATCACAAACAAGAATATTTGCCATAGTCACCCCACGTAGTCAAATGCATTTTCTATATGTTTTATTTCATCACCGATGATACCGATGCAGTCATATCTGACCTGATGATTCATGTATTCACGGTGTGAGTTCAGATAGTATGCGGAAGCCCTGCTTATCTTCCGCTGCTTGGCTGTGTTCACAGCTTCCAGAGGATATCCGCTCTTTGCGCTCTTTCTGAATTTCACTTCAGTAAAAACGATCTTCCTGTCCGGCGTGACGGAAATGATATCTATCTCACCGAACTTATTGAGTACGTTTCTCGCGATTATCCGATGTCCTTTCTTTTTGAGATATTCAATTGCGATGGTCTCATGAAAAGAACCTTTTTCACGGTTATCTGTCACTTCAGCTTACTCTTGATCTTATCCATCGAATCAACGAAGATCAGGATCTCGGCAACAACCTCATAAAGCTCGGGAGGTATCAGATCGCCGATCTCAAGTTTTGAAAGCGTGTTCGCAAGCTTATCGTCCTCGTGAACGGGAACATCGCTTTCCTTTGCCTTTTCGATTATCTTCTCGGCCAGGGCTCCCTTACCGGAAGCTATGACCCTGGGCGCCTCATCGCTCGGATCGTATTCGAGGGCGACCGCTGTTTTTATCTTCTTCTTTTCTTCAGCCATTATGCCCTCACATCAAACGATCTCATTCCCGCCTGGAAGGATCCGCCCATTCCGCCCGCGTGCAAAAGAAGAAGGTTTACTCCGCCGCCCGAGAGCGCATCTTCTTCGGGAGTCTCTTCTTCGCCCTTAAGGGTCATCTTACAGGAAAGATCGTATCCTCTTTTATTAAGTCTTTCATTGAGGATATGTATGTTCTCCTCTAGGAAAGAAAGTATCTCATCATCGGCTACGGTAAAGTTTGTCTGAACCTTTCCGCCGGACTTAAGGTCCATTGAGACATAGACATCAACGGGGCCCAGATGATCCATATCAAGATGCATGAAAGCGGTCACGGTCGAATCATCTGATGACATATTCTTTCTGTTCGAATAAACATATAGATCGCCGTGTGCATTGTCCCCGCCCGAAAGCTTGAGCGGAAGCTGGATATATGCATACATCTGATTTATCTGATTAAGGAAATCAAGGTTGGAACTCATATTGTCGGCCGCACGGAATGCAGCACTGCTTTCGGCATTAACGCTTGACAGTCCTTCTTTTAATATATTTATCTGATCTCCGAGTCTCCTGTATAAAGCTTCGACCTTGTCCTTGTCGGCAACCTCCGAAGGCGATATCCTCCACTGGTCCTTAAGGACATCGAAAACAAGATTTCTGACGGACCCGGATGAAACAAGCTCCTTTAATCCGTTGATATTTCCCTCCGCAAAAGCTTTGACCTGAAATGCGGATATATCCTTAAGAAAGCTCTGAAGATCCGCAGGCTTATAATCCGAATCGCCTGTGATCTGCCTGAACACCTCAACGGCCCTGCCGAAATCTACGGATATTGATGAAGCATTTGCACCCGTTTCGCTTACGGCGGCATTACCGGATACCTGATCCTTTACAGAAATGTTCGATTCCCCGCTTTCGGGCTGAGCGCCCTGAAGCGATCTTAAAAGCTCAAGCGCCTTGGATGCGGGATCGCTGCCATCCTGCGAAGCTGTGACTGTGGAGTCCGCGGATGCATTTAGGGCAGCACCGCCGGCTGCTACGGGATCTGATTCACCGTTTCCGGAGCTGACAGCCTGTAAGCTTTCGGCATTTGCATTTACATTCTGTGCATTATCTGCAGGAGCAGGGGGCATCGAAGCCGGATCACTGACCCGGGCACCCTGAAGTGAATTTTCCGCAGCAAGCGGATCCCCGGTTTCGGACATATATGCCGTCACCGATTCAAGCAGGGAAGCCATCACCTTGGAAGCGCCTGCGGTATCGCCTCCCGAAACAAGATCGAGAAGTGCCTGATCGGTCTTTTCCGCAATTGTCTGCATTCCCTGATATATCTGATAGGAAAGATTCTTATAGCTTTCGATATTCGCAAGATTGGCCTCGTTGACCGGAAGACCAAGCTTTGCAAGATCAACCGCATCACCGATCTTCGCCCCCGGATTGTTCAGAATGCTTTCGTACATTCCCGACAGTGACTGCCTGTCTATAGAAAGGCCGGCCTTCATCATCTCCGTGGTCATTGCAACGGTCGTATCATCAACAGGCAGTGATGCCTGGTTCAGAGCTTTGAGTACACTTACATCGGCGGAAGTATTGGTAAGAAGCGGAGAAATCCTGATCGAACTTCCGGAATTTCTGACCTCAAAGGAAACAGTCTGGCCTTCCGAGATATTCATATCCGATGAAAGCTTAGCATTAACAAGGTTTCCGTTTGAAAGCCTGAGCGTAACATTTTCGCCCGAGGTATTTACCACCTTTGCGGAGAACGTATCACCGTTCTTCATTTTGGACAGAGTTGCAACGCCTTCCCCCGAAACATCGGTGGCAGGCTTATCAGTGACATTCCTTATCGGATTTAAAAAGATGTCGCTAATCGCACTCATACGTAATCATGAATAAAGCTTCTTCTGTGTATCGGAGTGGGTCCGTATTTCTTCAGTGCCGCAATATGCTCGGCGGTTCCGTATCCGACATTCCTGGCAAAGCCGTACTCGGGGTACTGTCTGTCATACTCAAGCATGAGCCTGTCCCTGGTAACCTTGGCAAATATACTTGCGGCTCCGATCGAAATGCTCTTTGCATCTCCCTTTATGATGGGAATCTGCTTTATATCTACACCGGGTATCGTGACCGCATCGTTCAGAAGAAGATCCGGCCCCGGGTCAAGCTTTGAGATGGCGATCCTCATCGCTTCGTATGTCGCCTGCAGTATATTGATCTCATCGATCCTCGAAGGTTCCACGATACCGACAGCTGCGGAAACGGCTTTTTCCTTTATCTCCTCATAAAGTCTTTCTCTTACTTTTTCGGAAAGTTTCTTGGAATCGTTTATATACAGGATGTCGCAATCCTTAGGTAAGATAACGGCTCCCGCAACTACAGGACCCGCAAACGGTCCTCTTCCGACCTCATCGATCCCGCAGATATACAGGTGATCGGAATACTGTCTTTCATAAGCGCCGAGATCATAGATCCTCTTCTTTTCAGCAAGAAGCTTGTCGTATCTTTTCTGTGCGCCTTCAAGAGCCTTCTTTACTCCCGCTCTGTCATCGCCGGCATAAAGGCTCATGACGAGCGGAAGGGATTCGTCGTCAGTTTCGGCAAGTCTGTTTTTGATATCGGAAATACTCTCCATCAATCTATACCGCCCATCTTGGTTATGGGGAAAAGTCTGAACACCGCTTTTCCTATCATCTCATCCTTGGTTATGGGTCCGACATTCGGATATCTGGAATCCATCGAATCATTCCTGTTGTCACCCATAACAAAATATTCGTTCTCACCGAGAAGAACCGGTTCCGAAGCCGTTCCGCGTCTGTCAGAGCGGATAACTTCCTTTCCGTAGTTCTCCTCAAGAACCTCTCCGTTTATCAGAATGCTTCCGTCTTCAAGGATCTGTACGGTCTCACCGGGAAGTCCGATGACCCTCTTGATAAAGAAAGTATCCTCGGCATACTTGTAAGGAAATACAACGACATCAAATCTCTCCGGATCGTTAAACCTGTATGTGAACTTATTGACCCATACGCTTTCACCGTCATAAAGAGTGTCATTCATCGAGCTTCCGTCGACAACCGATCTTTGTCCGACGAACTTAAGAACAAATGCCGCAAGCAGAAATACTACAAGAAAATAGACACCCGTGCTGAAAGCTTCCTTCAGGAATTTATTGGTTTTGGCTTTACTGCTCATTATTTAAGGCTCCTCCAAAGTCATACGTCCGAGCTTGCCGCTCCTGAGCTCAGCGAGCAGTGTTTCGGCAGCTCTTCTGATATCCGGATCCGCACCCTTAAGGATAAGTCCGTTTCTTACGGCAACCGCCTTAAGAACATCCTCGGGTTTTTCGTTGCAGGATATCTCATATTTTGAAACTGTTGCATCGGGGTATATATCCCTAAGCATAAGTATGGTTTCCGAAGCAAGAAGTATCGTATTGAGGATCTGGTCATTGATGCTTCCGATCGCGGCAAGCTTAAGACCCACGCTTCTGTCTTCAAATTTGGGCCAGAGGAGTCCGGGAGTATCTAAAAGCTCGATGCCCGCTCCGGTCTTGACCCACTGGTTGCTTCTTGTCACACCGGGTTTATTGCCTGTCTTGGCCGGTGCTTTGCCGGTGATGGAATTGATAAGAGTGGATTTACCGACATTCGGTATGCCGCAGACCATGGCCCTTATGGGACGCCCGACTATACCCCTTTTACGGTCTCGCTCGATCTTCTCGGCACAAACGGTCATGGCAAGCTTCTTGACAGCATCGGAGGCCTTTTTTTCTTTCGCATTAAGAACAAGGCTCTCAATGCCCTTCTCCTTAAAATACGATGTCCACAGAGCGGTCTTCCTTTCATCTGAAAGATCCGCCTTGTTAAGGACGACCATTCTGAACTTGCCCTTTGCAAGCTCGTCTATATCGGGATTTCTGCTCGATAAAGGGATCCTTGAATCAAGAACCTCTATGCACAGATCCACAAGTTTTAATTCTTCCCTGATAGCCCTTACGGACTTTGTCATATGTCCGGGGTACCAGCCGTAATCGTTTCCTGCCATTTAATCCACCATATGCATTCCCGAATCGCCTTCGGGAAATGCCAGCCAGACTTTGCCGAGTATGAACCTGCTCTCGACCGGTCCGATATTGGCACTCCTCGAATCATCGGAATCACTCAGATCGTCACAGAGAACAAAGTAAGTTCCCTGCTCAAGGGTAAGCTCATTCGAAGCAAGTCCCGCTTCGTTAACCCGTCCCGTAACAACATCCGAGGGAGTCCCGTTCACATACAGGACACCGTCCTCGATAAGCACCTTATCACCCGGAACCGCAACAACCCTTCTCATATAGTAATGGGTATTCTCGTTGCCGTTCGGAAGAAAGATGACAACATCGCCGGGTTTTGGCTGGGAAAGCTTGTACACAAAGCGGTTTACCAGCACCTTCTGGTCGCTTACAAGAACCGGACTCATTGAATCTCCCGATACCGTGGTGCTCATACCGAGGAAGTATACCAGTATGAACGCAAAAAGAAGACTGATCAGGATCCCTATGATAAGGTGAACCGTATCACGTAAAAAATCCTCGCTGAACCGGCGTCTTTTTTTGTAAAAATAATATCCGTCCTGTCTCACTTTAAAAGGCCTAAAATAAAGTTAAATCCCATTTGCACAATCTCTGATATTATACCATAAACACTCGTTTTCTTGAACCATTAAGGACACAAAAAAAGCCGGTGCATAAGCACCGGCTTCGGTATACGAAAACTTATTATTTAACAGCTTCCTTAACCTTTGCAGCCTTACCGACTCTGTCTCTGAGGTAGTTAAGTCTTGCTCTGCGAACCTTACCCTTTCTGACAACTTCGATCTTCTCAACATTGGGAGAATGAAGGGGCCAGGTCTTCTCAACGCCTACGCCGTTGGAAATCTTACGTACGGTGAAGGTCTCACGGTTAGATCCGTTCTGTCTCTTGATAACGGTTCCCTCGAAGATCTGAATTCTGGACTTCTCGCCCTCTACGATGCGGTTGTGAACCTTAACGGTATCACCTACGCTGAACTCAGCAACTTCGCTCTTAAGCTGTTCGTTTTCAATTTCCTTAATGATGTCTGACATAATATACTCCTTCTCTTAGCTCTGTCTATAAAGTACTCGCTTTATGACAGCTCCTACGGATGTTCATAATAGCTATAGAGCTAACAGCGGACCACCTTTTTAACGCAACATTGGTAATTTATCATAAGTTAACGTAAAATGCAAGCAGAATTTCAGTCCACAAGCGTTTTTACGAGCACTCTCGACGAATAAAAGCCCATTCTGAGCGCATTATTTATGTCTTCCTTTTCCGAAGGATCCATAAATTCGTAATAGGTCCTTCCGGTCTTAAGACTCTCCGCAACCTCATCTTTAAGACGCTTTCCGAGCGCACCGTACTCCCTGACTCTCTGGGAAGAAAGCGGATTCTTTTCGGTAAACGCTATCATGACCTTCTCGGTGAGCATTCCGTCATACATGGGATCCGGCGCATTCAGAAGAATGATATTCCTGACCTCGTGAAGATGATCCGAGATGGTTCTTTTTACGATATCGGCATCGTATCCGTCTATTATCGGATTGTTCTTGGCAAAGCAGCCGGCATACAGCGTCTTATTGTAATGATCCTGAAGCAGATAATAGGAAACTCCCGCATAAAGGATATCCGTATCGTCATAAAGCATAGCCTCTATGGCGGGTATATTCTGAACCCTGGCCTGCTTCATCCTGGACATGAGCTCTTCCTTGCTCCTGTAGACAAGATAGAGATCCGGTCTTCCGGCCCTGGTTCTTTCGATGCTTCGCTCAAGCCTCCATGTCTCGATATCCGCATGATTGCCCGTCGTAAGTACATAAGGAACGGCTTTGTCGTGCCATATCTCAGGTCTTGAATACTGGGGATATTCGAGAAGATCCCTGTAAAATGTTTCTATCTCGGGAGATTCGTCATTTCCGAGAACTCCGGGAAGAAGCCTGGAAACAGCATCCATGACCGTTAGTGCAGGAAGCTCTCCGCCGGTAAGTATATAATCACCCGATGAAATATAATCCGTGACTATCTCTTCGAGTACCCTTTCATCTATTCCTTCGTAGTGTCCGCAAAGGAAGATAAGTTCATCCTCGGAAGCAAGCTCTCTTGCCATCCTCTGGTCAAATTTTTTGCCCTGGGGAGAAAGATATATGCATCTGGGTTTCTTTTCCGGAAGCGAAACATTTACGGGAGCATTCTTTTTGCCCGTGCTCTCCGGAAGCAGTCCGATCGCATCAAGATAAGCCCTGTAAACAGGCTCAGCCTGTATTACCTGGCCGGCACCTCCGCCGTATGGATAATCATCAACCTGTGCACGTTTATTATCCGCATAGTCACGGATATAAAAGGTCTCCAGTCCCAGAGCCCCTTCATTAAGCGCGCGTCCTATGATACCCGTTTCCATGACCGATCTGATCATTTCGGGAAAAAGTGTCAGAACCTTATAGATCAAGTAACCCCTCCAGAATATGAATCTTCATTGTACCGGCTTCAACATCCACATCAAGTATACACTGCTTTATGGCAGGAAGCAGAAAAGATTTTCCGTCATCCGCCGTTATCTCATATACATCATTGGCGCCGGTCTCGATGATATCGGTGATCTTACCCCTGTAAACTCCGGTATCGTCGGTTGCATCAAGCCCGAGAAGATCCGCATAATAATGTTCCCCTTCTTCAAGAGGAGGAGCATCTTTCCTGAGAACATACAGATCTGTCTGTCTGTATTTTCTGATCTCTTCGGGTGCTTCGATACCCTTGAACTTGATTATAACAAGAGGAAGAGCCATACGGACGGATTCGATCGCGAATTCTTCGTATGATCCTTCTTTTTCAAAAAATACATTCTTTAATTTCTTGAAATATGCGAGATCGTCGACATCGGGATAGACCTTGGTCTCTCCTTTGATCCCGAAAGGCTGTGTGATGGTACCTACTTTTATGTATTCT
>JAGCRJ010000134.1 GCA_017964745.1 Lachnospiraceae bacterium | reverse complement strand
AGCCGCAAAAAGAACGGAAAGCGTAAGTATGAGAAGGAGATTCTTCAATGATCTCTTCATGCTTCGTCACCTCCTCTCTTATCGAACTGAGGCGGCTTTCTGGTCGAAAGCTCGTTGTGCTGCTTAATCATGTCGAAGAAGGAAAGAAGAACTCCGACCATGCATATGAGTGCAGCAATGTAATAGTATTCATCCGAAATGGGAGCGATCAGCCATATGGCAATGGCGATCACCGCACCGATGAGGGGCTTTAAGCAGAGCAGGAACTTCTCTCCGCCGGGTGCCTTTGCCTTAACCTTGGAATCGTCCACAACCACCTTCTTGCTCTTGTTCTTCCTGGCATTGGTAATGAGGGGGACGATGACGCATAAGTAAAGAACGACTCCCACGCCGCCTGCACACAAACTGAGCAGGAAACCGATCACGGCAAGTATCGAGAAGAACGCATCGTTACCTGCACCCGATTTGATCTTCGGCCTTGCCTGAGGCTGCGGCTGCGGATTTGTTCCGGCATCCGGCCCTTTGGCCTTGGCAGCCTGCTCCTGTCTGTAGCGGAGACCCTTGTCATCAAGATTAAAGGTCCTCACATAGATCTTGTTCTTCTGCGAACATACGATGATCATGCTTATGATCGAGAAGATAAGAGCAAATACGATCAGGGTCGTGGGTTTTATCACGGGCACCAGATACAGAAGTGCAAAAAGCGGGATCGTCACTATCAGCGATGAGATCAGGTACTTTTTGAAATCAATGGGAATATCCGTCGCAACCTCGCCGGTCTGTCCGTTAATGACCGCATAGGTAATGCGGTCCTTGTTCTTGCATGAAAGGAACCATACAGGGAAATATCCGAGCCTGCTCTCCGTTTTCTCGGGAGCAAGGTTCGACATACTGTCCGTTTTTAACGTGATCTTCTTTACCGCAGGGTCCCTGGCGATATTATTGTAAATATCGGCGGTGACGATCATGCGGGCCTGATCGGCATAAAGTTTCGCATCGGTATCTGCCGCATCCGCATAGAATCCGCTCATGTAAGTGGTATTGAACGGAACGGCGGTATTGAAATCAAAGGGTGCGATCGCTTCGCTCAGATTATCGTTAAACTGTGAGGAAGCATCGTATGCGAGACCGTTGTACTCGGCATCCACATTGGTATTGATATCGTAATGTGTGTGGATGATGTAATCGCCGCTCCTGTGATCCTCCTGACCGCGAAGTGAAGCGGGACGGTTCTCCTTGAAGTCGTAGATCCAGTAAGGCATATAGATACCGCGGAACTTCTCGATGACGGTATCTTCCTTCATGTACGCAGGCGCAAAGAGAGCCTTTTTTACGGCCTTCCTGTAAAGCTCGGCGCTCTGTTCCTTGGTTATCTTAAAAGGAATGATGTATTCGGGGGCTCTTTCCTTGCCTATACGGCTTGAAAGAACGGTCGATGCCCCGCAGTAGCTGCAGAAGGTTGCGACCGTGTTGTCATAAGCAAGGATCTCACCTCCGCACTCCTTACAGGTATAGATGGTAGTGGTGTACTCCTTAAAACCTGTTTCGGAATTCGCATCGGCTTCGGACTCGGTGTAAGTGCTCTCTACCGCATCATCTTTCTGGATCACGGAATCCGGCGAAAGATCCGTATCACAGAAATCACAGTGGAGCAGCTGCTTGCCGGGATCAAAATTGATATTGGCCCCGCAGTTGGGACATACAAACATCCTTTTTCCTCCTTAACCCTGATTTCCTCTAAAAACAATTTAAGGCGGCCCCCGTCAGAAAGGGGCCGCCTGTTAAAACAAACATTACTTACGGAATCTGTTCACGGCCTTAGTTGCGATCATTACCTCACCATGTTCCTTGAGGACTTCGTCACATCCGGGGCCGGCACTGTAGAGCTGTGAAAATTCCAAAGCCTGTACGCAGCTTCTGCTGAAGCGGTCGTAGGAAGCCTTTCCTCTTGAGATATGCAGGTAATACTCCTGACCCATCTTGTAAAGGGTCGAGTCTATGCGGATTCCCCTGGGAAGACCCTGGGCATAATCCATAAAATCCGCCAGATATGTAAACATGAATATCGCATCGTTGACATCGATCGCGGGAGCGCTCTGCTGCTTATCACCGGTGCGTACCGAAGGTGCGGCAGACGGAGCGGGAAGCGAAAGGCCGCCCTGTCCGAGTCCGGGAAGCGCGCCCAAAGCACCGGTCGTTCCGCCGGATTCTTCCTTTACATGCTCAAGGAGCTGCTTGAGAGTGTCAATAAATCCGCCGAGTTTGGAAGGATCCACACCGAGTGCGGGGTCCTTCTCGGAGAAGGTTAGAACCATTCCCTGCTCGGGAACCATCATTATCTGCATCTCAAAAGCGATCTTCGGAGGGTGATAACCCACCTCGGTCTTGGCTGTTTCTATTATCTCTCTCAGGAGCCTCTGAGCATTCTCGGTCCTGGAAATAAAGTCACTGTAATCAACCTGGTAATAAGCCAGTTCATCCTTGGAGAGATAGCACTTTATAGTTTTGTCATCTACTCTCTCTATCTTCATATAAGTACCTCGTTTCCCCCCGGTACCATAAGAATGAATCTACTTTAATTTATTTGGGTAAATTCTATCATATTTCCGCCGGTTTGTATAGTCTGCAGGCGTTGTTCCAGGTCTCCTCAATCACCGTTTCGACGGGCATTTCCTTGATCTCTGCGATGCGTTCCGCGACGAGGTTCAGATACCCCGAATAATTCCTCTTCCCCCTGTGCGGAACCGGTGCCAGATAAGGGCAATCCGTCTCCAGGACAATGTTCGAAAGAGGGATGAAACGCACTGCCTCTGCGAGCTTCTTCGCATTTTGGAAGGTAACGACCCCTCCGATACCGAAATAAAAGCCCATATTCAGGAATTCCCTCGCACTCTCCGCCGTGTAGGAATAGCAGTGGATAACTCCGCCCGCATCCCCTGCGGAATGTGCCTTCATAATATCTATCGTATCTTTTGCCGCATCCCTTGAGTGTACGACGATGGGTTTTCCGATTTTTTTCGCAAGTTCTATCTGATTTCCGAACCAGAGTGCCTGAACGTCCCTCGGATCGTCGTCCCAGTGGTAATCAAGGCCGATCTCACCGATCGCGACGCATTTTTCTTCCTTTTCGGCGGATTCACAGAGCCATTTCCAGGTCTCATCATTGATCTCCGAGCATTTTCCGGGGATCACGCCGAGTGCGCAGTACATCCAGTCATATCGCTTCGAAAGCTCAAGTGCGGCCTTCGAAGACTCTATTCCCGCCCCGATATCCGTGACCCTTGCGATTCCCTGCGCGGCAAGGCCCTGCAGAACCTCATCGCGGTCCGCATCGAAGGCTTCGTCATCATAATGCGCATGTGTGTCAAATATCCGGAGCATATATACCTCAAAATATTATTGTGAATAAGGAAAAGGCCACAAACCCGCTTCAAAGCAAGCCTGCGACCTCGCGTGGACCGCCAGGGGCTCGAACCCTGGACACCCTGATTAAGAGTCAGGTGCTCTACCAACTGAGCTAGCGGTCCTTTTTAGTGCAACAATGGGATATTAGCACCTATCAAAAAGAAAATCAACAAAAAATTATATTTTTTTCAATTTTTTAATGAAAGTCTACTTTCTGCGGCCCGGTTTGGACGTTTTCTGCTCGTACATCCTGGCATCGCTGATCTTGAAATAATCCTCGATCCTGCCGTAGGAATCAGCCTCGGTAATGTAGGTTCCGATACTGAAATCGAGCTTGTAATTCAACCTGTTGGCCTTGTTGTACTCGGCAACATAATCCTTCATGCGCTCAACAAAGCGGTTCAGACGTGCCTCGGAATAGTCCGGAGCAAATACATAGAACTCGTCTCCGCCCGCTCTTCCGGCAATCTCGCCAAAATCGCTGCACTTCTTGATGCAGTCCGCAAGTGCCCTGATCGCACGGTCACCCTCATAGTGTCCGAACTTATCATTGATCGACTTCAGACCGTCCATATCGATGACCATGGAGCAGACCGTCTTGGCTTCCTTGTATCCCGCAAGTGCCGAACGGGCCTTGTCATCGAATCCGCGTCTGTTGTAGAGCCCGGTAAGCTCATCGGTTACGCTGAGGCCCTCGAGCCTGGTTATGAGCTTTTCGATATGATCCCTCTTTTTAAGCGTATCGAGTGAAAGACCTATCGTATGCATCCAAACATTGTAGAATTCGTTGAAAATATCCCTGCCGGTAAGTTCAAGTACGGAATATCCGAATATCACCTCTCCGTAATGCACCGCCATCACATAGTAAACATGGCTTCTGTCGGCATTTGACTCGGGAATGATCATGGAGCTGCTCAGATCGTGGGAGCTTTCCGTGTATTCATTCTTTTTGTCGATCCACATGATGGGTTTGTAATCGCCGGAGGGCATGGTGAACTCGCTGTCAAAGGAAGTCCTTCCTTCCGAGTCCGTATGTGCCATCAGGAAAAATGAAGAATAATCACCGAAATTGACGGCATCCTCTTCAAATATGGTCTCCATAGTACGCACGCTGTCAGCCTTATTGAGCTTGACCATGGCAGACTCCGACTCATAAAGGCTCTCGTTCATGTTCCTCATCTCGTCATGAACGCGGTCCACGATGTCAAGAACATGCTCGTATTCGAATGTATCGCATCCGCAGGACTGGGAAAAGATGGGCTTCGGATAAACCTTCAGATCGATATCCTTTGCATCCGGGTCATCAGAAAGTGTGACGAGAAGCTTCAACGCTTTGCGCGCTACATCAAGCTGCTCCCTGGTGACCGTGGTCAGATGGGGCAGGTAATCCTTGCCCTCGGGAGTTCCGTCATATCCGGAAACCGCAATATCCTGAGGAACCTTTATTCCGGCCAGTCTAAGAGAGTTGATCAGCGACATGGCCATATAGTCATTCGCGCAGACAATGGCTTCGGGGCGTTCGGGAAGTGAAAGGAAATACCTGGCCGCCTCCGCTCCCTTTTCATACCAGAAGTCGCCTTCAAACATACCGGCTCCATCCTCGGGAAGACCATGCTCTCTCATGACCGAACGGAATTCATCCAGTCTCTTTATGGCATCGGGATGAGTCAGATAACCGGACATAAAGCCTATCTTGGTAAAGTGGTGATGATCGAGGAAATGCTCGACCATCTGCCTGAGACCGCCTTCATCGTCAAACTCGATATTGTGGAATCCGTCGATATGGCTGCTGACGGATACAACGGGACATTTAGCGCTTCGGAGCTTTCGCTCCACCTTGTCCGACATGCCGTTTACGATGTAGCCTTCACCGTCAAAAGCGATACCGTCGAACTGGTCGAGATCTACATAGTCGATGAGTCCGGATTCATTGTCCGCTGCCACGAAATTGACATTGCGGAGCTTTCCGTACGCATTGAAAATGACCAGATCCACATCCAGTTCTTCCGCAGCTATGGCAAATGCCCTGCTCAGTATTCTCTTGTATCTGCTCGACAGGCTGCTTCCGAAGAGCGCCAGTCTCTTTCTTTTCTTCATATCACGGCTTTGTATCGGGATACAGGCACCCCGGTATCATTTATAATTCCGGATTGTTGTTATTAACGGTCTTGCGGGGATATGCTCCCTCGATGTCCACGGGTGCGGCAAGCTCGATCTCTTCGGCATTCCTTGCGATCTGGATCTCATACTCTCCGGTGTAGTGGACGTATGCGTGAGCCTCTTCGTTCCAGTGTGCAAAATCCCTGGAGGTAAGCTCGAAAGTAACAGTCTCGCTTTCTCCGGGTGCAAGGAGCTTCGTCTTTGCAAAGCCCTTAAGTTCCCTGACGGGTCTCTTAAGAGCGCACTTGTTAACGCCGATGTAGAGCTGGACAACTTCCCTGCCCGCCTTCTTACCGGTATTGGTGACCTTGACGGATACACTGATGCCGCCGGTCTTCTCATCGCCGATGAATCCCTTTGCATCTATCTTAAGGTCGGAATAATCGAACCCGGTGTATGAAAGTCCGTATCCGAACGGGAAGAGCACGGGCATCATCTTGGTGGTGTAATATCTGTAACCGATAAACTCGCCTTCGCTGTATTTTACCACATCATCACATCCGAAGTAGAACAGATATGAAGGATTGTCCTCGAGGATGAACGGGAAGGTCTCGGGAAGGCGTCCGGAAGGGTTAACATCTCCGAAAAGGACGTCCCTTACAGCTTCGCCGCTTGCCTCACCGCCGAGATAGGTTTCAAGGATTCCCTTTACATCATCGATCCAGGGCATCTCAACGGGTGCGCCGTTCTGAAGTACGACCACAACATTCTTGTTGACCTTCGCAACCTCTTCGATGAGAGCGTTGTGGGAATCGGGCATTCTCATATCTACGCGGTCCGCGCCTTCGGATTCGAGAGCTTCGGGAAGTCCCGCGAAGATAACAACAACATCAGCCTGCTTTGCTGCCTTTACCGCATCAGCGATAAGCTTCTTATCGGGCTTGTAGTCCGAAGGTGTGATGCGGGTTGTCCAGAACTTGGGATCGGTAAGAGTGGGAGCCTTGGGTCCGGGACCGTATCCCTGCTTGTATGATACGTTGGGCATATCCTTGGTGGCATCGACCACGTTGGTTGCCCTGCTCGTGGAAACGTGTGAGCTTCCGCCGCCCTGGTATCTGGGGTTCTTCGCAAAGTCGCCGAGAATGAGAACCTTCTTCTTTTTGCTGAGAGGAAGGATGTTTCCGTCATTCTTGAGAAGGACGATGGAGCTTTCGAAGAGTTTTCTTGCGATCTCGTGGTTCTCGTTAAGGTCGATCTTAACATCCCTGTGCTCTTCAAGGGTTCCGAACACATGCCTGAGGATGTTGACGCAAGCCTCATCCAGCCTGGACTCTGCGAGCTTTCCGCTCTTTACGGCCTTGATGATGTCCTTATCGGTCTCGTGCTGCTGCCACATTGTAAGGTCGCAGCCCGCCTCGATGGCGCCTGCCCTGTTATGGGTTGCACCCCAGTCACTTACGACCATTCCGTTGAAGCCCCACTCTTTTCTGAGAATGTCAGTGAGGTATTTCTTGTTCTCGGTCATGTAGGTTCCGTTTACCTTGTTGTATGCGGCCATGACCGAACCGGGATGAGACTTCTTAACGACGGTCTCAAATGCGGGAAGGTAGATCTGGCGCTCCGTGGTCTCGTCCATTTCACTCGAAGAGGTGAAGCGGTCGGTCTCCTGTGAATTAGCGAAGAAATGCTTAACACATGCGGATACGCCGGTGCTCTGAAGACCGTTTACATAGGCAGCACCGAGTTCGCCGGCAAGATAAGGATCCTCCGACATGTACTCGAAATTACGTCCGCAAAGGGGGCTTCTCTTCATGTTGACGCCGGGTCCGAGGACCATCTGAACATCATTGGCCTGGGCTTCGTTTCCTATAGCCTTTGCAGCTTCATAGATAAGCTCCCTGTCCCAGCTTGCCGCTACCGCACACTCTGCGGGGAAGCTTACCGCATCGATGGAATCGTTGATGTCGGCATGCACATCATTGATCTGCTTTCTGAGTCCGTGAGGGCCGTCGCACATCCACTCCTTGGGAATACCCTTCTTAGGGAACTCCGCGGTCTCCCAGCTTCCTACGCCGGTTGTAAGGTATGCCTTCTGCTGAAGTGAAAGACCTGCAACGATCTTCTTGATCTCTTTAACGGTCATGTGTTTTGCCTTCTTTGCTGCCATAAGCATTCTCCTGTGTGATTGACACGATTTTTCAAAAAGTGTATTATTCATTAGTCGCCTGAGAGCAACGTATACCTTATTTTTGCAGAAATCAGGACGACCTGCAAGACACAGATTCATTAAAAAACTTTTTTGTTAATCACGGCGTGTGGCTCAGCTTGGTAGAGCGCTACGTTCGGGACGTAGAGGTCGCAAGTTCAAATCTTGTCACGCCGATGAAATTAGAAGCCCTTTGCGAAGGAGGCATTCCTCCGAGCAATAGGGCTTCTTTTCATCGGCGTGACCATCACGCACGATGGAGGACATAGTCGATCAGGGTCATATCTTCATTAATGACATGCTCCTCGCCTGTTCTGACAAAACCGCATTTCTCATAAAGATGGCAGTTAGCGGGTTCCTGCTTTATCGTATCCAGTCTCCATGTCTTCACATCCGGGAACAACTCAAACGCTTTCATCATCGATACGTATCCGATTCCCTTATTCTGATATTCGGGAATCACGAATATCGGAGATATGCATTTACAGTTATCATCACCGTAGCCCGGTTTTGTACCGATATTGATCCCGCCGACTCTGGCGCCGTCCATCAGTATGAAATAGTACTGCCTTGCGGGGTTCTGTGCCCTGCCTCTTATCCTTTCGATCGATTCTATCGCCGGCGAGCCTTCATCATGGTACTTTTCATAGAGTGGCATAAAGCTTTTGACCTGCAACTCAAGCAGCTGGTCCAGCTCATCGTCCCTTGCTTCTTCAATCTTCACACGGTTCATAAGTT
>JAGCRJ010000133.1 GCA_017964745.1 Lachnospiraceae bacterium | reverse complement strand
ATGACTTCTTTGAGATATTCAAGGATCTGTTCCTGCTTGGGGGTAAGCTGATTGAAATCTCTCATAAATACTCCTTTCAAACATCTGTTTGCTTTTAATATAGCACATTTGTTCGAAGATGCAAACATATTTTCGATAAAAGCATAAAAATAAGCCCGGATCCGAAGATCCGGGCCTTTGCATTATCATGAAAGCACTTACTCAGCAGAATGCTACGAGTCCCCAGGAATCCATGGGTACGATTCCGATATAGGTCTTGCCGGGGTTAACGGTAAGAACGGAGCCGTCGGCATTGAAGAATACGGTATGTCCGAGAACATCCTTGAACCAGGTGATGGCAACAGCCTTGCCGTTTGTGATGTAGTAGCCGACACCCTGACCGATGACACCGTAGATCATGTAACCGTGGTTATCATATTCCATCATGGATGCGCACTGGATGATGACGTTTTTGAAGGTTACCTGCTGGAAATCCTCGGCATCCTTAACGAAGGTACCGCACTCATTCAGGTCATAAGTGCCGGTGGCTGTGTTGTAATAGAGCATGGTGGAGTTGTGAGGGAAAGGAAGGGATACAACTCCTGCGGGTGCTCCGCCTTCAAGGTTATTGGTACCGAAGTTGAATCTGGGAAGTGCGGCATTGGGATCGGTGTAGTAAGGTGAATATCCGGCTTTTGCGATCCTTCTTCCGATCTCACCCTGAAGAGCGTACTCGGTATACCAGCTGGGCTTGCCGTTGGGTATCCTGCTGAATCCTCCGGAAAGATGGGGAAGTCCGTAAAGAGCAATGAAAGGATTGATATAAACGGGACCGCCGTCGTGAACAAGGATGGCATCATATTCATTGGCAAGGATGATGTTGGTGGGACGTGTGGAACGGATATTTCCCACACGGGCAACATTGGCATAATCCTTGTAAAGAGCCATCATTCTTGTAACTCTGTTATTGGCGGTGGAGTTACACATTTCATAAACGATGTCGGCTTCAGCAAGTCCGTAGTGGGGAGATGCAATCTTGTCGTTGTCGATCATAACTGCAACGGGTCTCTGAAGCTCGGGAGCAGCGGTGGGAAGGCAGGTCAGCTCATTGATGCCGGGAACAGCCTGTACATCGGATGCGGGCACAAGTGAGAGAGATGCGATGATAACTGCTGCAGAAAGAACAGAAGTCAGTGCTTTGAATATCTTTTTACCGAAAACCATATTATCCTCCATAAACAGTTTTTAACGGTTTAATACACATACAACTTGATTATAATCAATAACCGTATATTTTCAAATGGAAAAAGAGCGATTAAAGAAATTTTAAAAAGATGTTGACATTCGAATGTATGTTCGATAAAATACAAACAGAACAAATGTTCTGAACATACATTCGGAGGTTAACATGAACGCTTATCTTAAGAACAGGAAAGTACAGATGATCGCAGCAGTCCTTATAATATTGATGATCACCGTAGTATCGGGCACATTCGCGATCAGATCGCATGCAGAGAGCGTAAATGCCGAAAGCGATACCGTTTATTACAGATACACTGCCATGTACCGTGTCAGCTCGGGAGATACGCTTACTTCGATAGCAAAGCAGTATATGGATGATGTACATTACGATTCCGTATCCGATTACGTTAAGGAACTCCGTCAGATGAACGGAATGTACAATGATGATAAGCTGATCACCGGAGAACTTATAGCAGTAACTTATTACTCGACGGAATACAAATAACAATAGTCCCGGGTATATTGCCATTCGATGAAGGGCTTAATTTATTCCTCCGGATCCTGTTTCGTATCCTTATCGGATTTCTTTCTTTCGGGAATCTTTTCCCTGAGTGTCACGACACCCGCAGCCATTTTCCTGCTGTCGTCGAACTGTGAAGCATAGTGCTTTCTTGTAGTGTTAACGTCCTTGTGGCCGAGCACGTCGGCAACCAGGTATATATCGCCGGTCTCCCTGTAGAGGGCAGTTCCGTAAGTACTCCTCAGTTTATGGGGAGTAATTTTTTTGAGGGAAGTAACCCTGGAAGAGTACTTCTTAACAAGCTTTTCCACAGCTCTTACGCTGATCCTCTTGTTCTGGAGGGACAAAAAGAGCGCATTCTCGGAGCCTTTCTCAGGATTTATCTTTTCCCTTTCTTCCAGATAATCTATCAGGGCATCCTGTACTTCGTCACCGAAATATACTATCGATTCGTTACCGCCTTTTCGCGTGACCTTGACCCCGCCGTTCTTGAAGTCTATATCCCTTATATCGATACCCACGCATTCGGATACTCTTATTCCGGTTCCGAGCAGAAGAGTAAGTATTGCAACATCCCTGGTCTTGGTTCTGTTATGGTATTCGAGCTCCTTATCGGTAAGACCTTCGCCGGATTCGACCATATCGAGGAGTTTTGCAACCTCGTCGGCATCAAGCCTTATGATGTTCTTTTCGTGGATCTTGGGAGGAACAACGAGCTCTGCGGTGTTGCGGGATACCTTTTCGGTCTCGAAATAATATTTATACATTGAGCGGAGAGCGGAGAGCTTGCGTGCCTTCCCGCGTTCACCGTTGATCACGGTCCGTCCGTCCTTTTCGTAAAGGGAAACGGTCTCGAGATATTCCTCTATATCGCTTCTCTGAATGCTCTCGAGAATTGAGATGCTGAATTCACGAAGTTCCTTGTTCTTAAGTGATGGATTGTTTTCCTTTAGGAATTCGAAGAACATCCTGATATCGTAAGCATATGCTAGACGGGTTCTTGCAGAGGTGTTGTATTCTATTGCCCTGAAAAAGTCTTTGATCCAGGGTGGAAGCTCATCAAGAACAAGCCGCATTTTGCGGATATTGTCCCTTATCTGGGCGTCATGATAATTTTCATCTGAAAGTACTGCCATTATTTCCTCGGTGCTAAATAGTAGATCTAACGGTCATCCGACCCTACGGTTACATATTATCATAAAACCTTGTGAAATTGCGTAAAATAAGGGCTTTTATTGATGAATTTTAGTCTGTTTGATGATATAATAATTGAGTTTGCAGGAGAGGGAAATCCTATGGATGACAACAAAGAAAAAGATGTATTTACAACAAATGCAGATGGCCGTATAAGGAACCAGAAGAGAAATCCCCGGTTAAATAATAATTACTATAAATGGGGACTTACCGTCTTTCTGACATTTCTTGCATGCATGTTTGCATTTTATATTCTTTTCTATAATGCCCAGCTGCGTGCGGGAATAAACCGTATAAACAAGATACTTTCTCCTGTGTATGTGGGATTCATAATCGCATATCTTTTCAGTCCGCTCCTTAATATGCTTGAAAATAAAGTGATGTACCCGCTTTATAAGAAGATAAAGTTCATTAAGGATGAAAACAAGATGCCTCTTGCAAGAGGTACCTCGATCATAGTCATAATCATTTTTTCATTTTTCCTTGTTTATGCGATCGTACAGATCATGCTCAAACAGGTCATACCTTCGCTTCTAAGCATCGTTTCCAATATCAGTATTTACCTTGATAACCTGACCAAGTGGGCCAATAAACTTCTTCAGGATAATCCGGATCTTAATTCATTTGTTATGAAGGATCTGAACAGATTCTCGGATGATATCGAGCTCTGGGTAAATGAAAAGTTCAGATCGGTCACCGCTAATGTTGTCACATCGCTTTCCCAGGGATTTCTTGAATTTCTTTTAAAACTGTGGAACTTTATCATAGGCTTCATCATTTCCATATATGTTCTCTGGAGTAAGGAAAGACATGTTGCAAGAAGCAAGAAGATCGTTTACGCGACATTTTCAAGAGAGACCGCAAATGCGATCGTTGAAGCCTTCAGATATACTCACCGTACTTTCATCGGATTCTTCTTCGGTAAGATCGTTGACTCAATAATCATAGGACTTATCTGTTTTATCGGATGTACCATAATGCAGATTCCGTATGCGATCCTTATAAGCATTATTGTAGGTGTCACCAATATCATTCCTTTCTTCGGACCTTATTTCGGTGCGATACCTTCGACGATACTTATTTTTGCCTTTGATCCACTGCATCCCGGAAAAGCTCTTGCGTTCATGATCTTTATCGTGATACTTCAGCAGTTTGACGGAAACTGGCTCGGACCCAGGATTCTTTCGACATCAACGGGATTATCGGGATTCTGGATAATATTCTCCATTACTCTGTTCGGTGGTCTGTTCAAAGTATTCGGAATGGTAATCGGTGTTCCTGTATTTGCCGTTCTGTATGCGGGCTTCAGACAGTTCAACAGAAACCGTCTTAAGAAAAAAGGATATCCTTACAAGACAAACGATTACATGGATGTCGGCACCATCAACGAAGACGGAACCGTTAATCCGATACCGCCTGTTGAAAAGCGTCCTCAGAAGGAAGGCTTTATATCAGCGATGATCACAAGGAACAAGAACAAGAAAGATAAGAAGTCACAGGATAAATGAAATTTGTAATACAGCGAGTTCTTAACGCTCAGACAACCATAATAGAAACCGATGAATCCGGAGAAAAGAAAGAATATGTTTCCGGAAAGATCGGTCACGGATATATGGTGCTCTGCGGTATCATGGAAAGCGATACGCAGGAAATAGCGGACAGGATGATTGCAAAGCTTATAGGACTCCGCATCTTCGAAGATGAAAACGGCAAGACCAATCTGGATCTTAAAACCGTCGGAGGAGAACTGATGATAGTTTCCCAGTTCACACTCTGTGCGGATACCGGTCACGGAAACAGACCTTCATTCATAAATGCGGCCCGTCCCGAAAAAGCCATACCCATTTACGAACATATAATAGAAGAGTGCAGGAACGCAGGTTTTAATGTTCAGACGGGTGTGTTCGGTGCGGATATGAAAGTCGAGCTTACCAATGACGGACCATTTACGATAATTCTTGATTCGGATGATCTTATCAGGAAATGAACAAAGCTTTTTGTTGTGAGATAAAAAAGTCATATCAGTTATAATGATGTGATATATGTTAATTATTTAACAAGATGAGAGCAAAAGAGTACGACAATATAGTTTTGATCGGTATGCCCGGTGTCGGCAAATCCACTGCCGGTGTCATCGCTGCAAAACAGCTCGGAATGCGTTTCGAAGATGCGGACATACTGATACAGCACAGAGAGAAAAAGCTGCTCAGTCAGATAATCGATGAAAAAGGTATAGATGGGTTTCTGAACATCGAAAATGACGTTCTGAAGGGTATAAACGATAAGGGACTGCTTATAGCTACCGGCGGCAGCGCCGTTTATAGCTCCGAGGCTATGGAAAAACTTCGTGAAAACAGTCTGATAATATACCTGCATCTGGATCTGAATGACTTATCGATGCGTTTATCGGATCTTAAACACCGAGGCGTTGTTTTACGTGACGGACAAACTTTGAATGACATCTACGACGAAAGAGTTCCGCTTTACAGAAAGTATGCAGATGTCGAGATTGATGAGACGGGACTCGATATTGAGGAAACAGTTACCCTGATATGCGAAAGGGCATCCATATACAACTATTCGCAAAATACGGATTTAACGAATAGTTAGTACGCTATAATAAGGGTTTTCGGGCTTTTTCGATATGGAATCATATATAAAATGATCACTGCCCCGTATGATCTGCGGGAATGAAATATATATTTACAGAGGTATTTTGAAATGAAGTTCGCTGACAGACTTGATAACTTTGGTGCGGAAATATTCGCGGCACTTAATGAAAAAAAGATCGCGTGTGAAGCCAAGGGTCAAAAGATCTATAACTTTTCCGTAGGCACTCCCGATTTTCCGGTACCGGATCATATTAAGAATGCACTTATCGAAGCTGCACAGGATCCCGTTAACTGGAAATATTCACTCAGGGATATGCCCGAAATGCTCGAGGCTGTATGTGCATATTTCAAAAAGCGTTACGGTGTGGACGGAATAACTCCGGATATGGTCATGAGCTGTTACGGTACACAGGAAGGCTGCGGACATCTCTGCCTGGCTCTTCTTAATAAGGGTGACACCGTACTTCTTCCCGATCCCTGTTATCCCGTATTTCAGGCTGGAGCATT
>JAGCRJ010000132.1 GCA_017964745.1 Lachnospiraceae bacterium | reverse complement strand
ACGGTCTGGCCCGCTACCGCGCCGTTATTCTGGACGAGGTTAAGGCCCTGTGCTCCGAGCTTTTCGACGAGCATGCATCCGAGCTTCTTGGCAAGCTTCATTGCCTCTGCGGCGGTATCGTCGGGTAGCTCGAAAAGGTTGTCCGCATGGTCCTTGGGAAGGATGAGGGCATGGCCCTTGGTTGCGGGACCGTTATCGAGAATCACGTTGAATCTTTCATCCTCATAGATCGAATTGGTGGGGATGTCACCGTTTGCAAGTTTACAGAAAATGCAATCATCTTTTTTCATTATGAATGATCCTCCGGTATCAATGTGTGAAAACAAGAACCTTATCGAGTCCGCTGAGGAGCGAGAATTCGCCCTTCATGCCTGCCATCGCTCCCGACATGAATGCTCTCTGGAATGACATTCTTCCGGAAACGATATCCTCCATGACATTCCTGTTGAGGGTCATCCTTATGTCACAGGTGTCGGCTTTGTCATATCTGACGTCGATCCTGGGACCGGTGATCTCGATGATAAGGTCTTTTTTCTTTTCCTCTATATCAAGCACAAACACTCCCGATACGCCCTGGGCGGGTTTGAATGCTCTCTTTATATCTGTGATGTACTCTTCTTCGCTTCCGGCATCCTCGGACATCAAAATGCCCTTGAAGTGGACCGCGAGCTCCTGAATGTCTTCCTTTTGCGTGCGGACATAATTCTCATCGGATACGTACTCGGAGAGCTGCTCGGCCTCGGGTACGGAAAGGTTGAGGGGATTGGGGGTTCCGACTCTCTGGGTGAGAACGTTCTTGCTGGAAGGAAGGGTCTTCTCCCTCTGGTTGACGCCGCGGTAGAGCTTCTCTGCGAAAGACTCGATGACGGAGATGTACTCGCCGTTGACCTCAAGGTCTAGGGGATTGTCGATGTAGCCGGAGATTCCGGTAAGGACCTTTCCTCCGAGGGTCTCCCAGGCATTGGCAAGGTCCGCAATGACCTGTCTTTCGCCGTAGGTCTTGGCAATGACCACGGGCATCATATAGATCTCGCTGATCCTGGACTTGTCGCCGAACTGCCAGCAGGCGTCAAGGAACTGGAGCATGTATCCGCCCATTCCGAACCACTCGACCGTCGATGCAAGGACTATTCCGTCCGCATCCTTGACCGTCTGTGACAGAGTGGGGATCGTATTCTTATATTCGTAAAGGTTGTAAAGGACTACCTTGACCCTGAGCTCTTCGAGAACCTTCTGCATTCTCTCTATGACAGGGCGCGTGGGATCGTCGATCACACCTCTTCCGCCGTAGTAAATATGTATGACCATACAGACTCCTTTCAGACTCTTCGATTATACATCTCCCGAGGCAAAATAAAAAACTCCGGGCATCATATTTGTTCCCTCTAACATCTCCAGCATCCTTATGATACGGTCATCTATGCGGTGATAGACGCTCGTGATGCTGTTTTCCCAGGGCATTACGCTGACATAGTCCCTTTCATCGCCCTTCAGGAGAGAAAGAAGGGTCATCCACTCGGCGCCGTTCCTCTGTTTGAGCCGTCCGAAATCGAGGCTGACATAGTCGGGGCCGCCGTGTGAGTTTTCTTTAAGGAACTTTTTTATTATCTTCTCGTCATCCGAAGGTTTTACGTGGAAAATATCGTGGTCTATGCGGAGCACGGTCTTTTTCCAGACGGTTTCCTTCTTTTCCGGATCGCGGTTTTCGGTCTTAATAAAGGACTGCCTTCCGTAGGCATCGGTCTTCCTGATATATGTGGCATTTTCCCTGCCCACGCCCGAGCCGGGTGCCTTGAGAAGGATGGTGTCATTGGAAACGAAGTGGTCCCACATGACCCTGCCGATCTTTTCCAAAGGGAAAGGAAAATCGAGGGAAGACTGGATTTTCAGAACAGGATAACCAAGGTCGGCAAGATGTGCGATACCGCCCCTGCCGGCGAAATTATCCTTCATATCCGATAGAGCTTTGTCAAAGTGTTTATTCTCGGACATTCTCGGGAAGCCTCCCTGTAAACCCTACGAAATTAAATATATCATATCGGAAAGATCGTAACAATTAACAGAAAAACCGGCAGGAAAACCCCTGCCGGTCATATTCTTATCATATCCATTGTTCAATTCTGATATTTCTTACTCTCTTAAACTCCCTTATATTGTTCGTGACAAGCGTACACCCCGCAGCTCTGGCATGAGCTGCGATCATAGTATTCAGGGCACCGATGGGAATTTCCGACCTCTCAAGTTCGGATTTTATCATACCGTATTCACAGGCCGCACGGTCATCAAAGGGAAGGATGGTGATGCTCGAAAGCAGCAATACCAGCGCGATGCGGTTTCTCGCGGCATCAGCTCCCTTTTCAATGGCATAGGAAACCTCGGAATAAGTAACCGACGAAATACAGATGTCGCTTGTATCGACCTGTTTCATCATCTCCAGAACCTCTGCGGGTCTGTATTTGATCAGATATATGAAGGTGTTCGTATCAAGCATATATCTCATAGGCTTTCCCGTTCCTGAGCCCCCTGATATTCCCTGTCAACTTCGAAAACATCTTCCGAAAACATATTCAGGGCCTTCATAAACTTATCCCACTTATCGCCCTTGGGAGACAGTACTACGAAGTCACCGACCTTCCCGATCATGACTTCATCGCCTTCAAACCTGAATTCCTTGGGTAATCTGACAGCCTGGCTTCTTCCGTTTTCGAATAATTTCGCAGTCATCATAATAATCACCTGCCTTTGTAGCTACAGTATATATTATGATATATATCGTGTCAAGCACATATTTACGGGCATTTCAGACGATTTCCTCGTTATGTGAAGATCAGCTTTTTAGTGGCGAGTTTTATCTCATCGCCTTTGGACAGCTTCTTCTGCTCATAGGGCTTAAGCCTGACTCCGTTCTTGAAGGTTCCGTTGGTGGAATTGAGATCCTCGATATAATAGTCCTCATCCTTAAGGAAGATCCTGGCATGCATCCGGCTTATCTCCTTTTCGTCTATGACAAGGTCCGCATCTTCGCCCTTCTTGCCTATAACGATGCTTTCACCGTTCAGGATGCGGAGGCATTCACCGCTCTCGGCATTAAGCCGTCTTGTCCCGTCATCTGCGGACAGATCGACGAAGACTGTTCCCTCGGAATCCGCGTCTTCGGGGGATTCCGCGTCACTGTACCTGATCTCCTCAGCGACATTCGGCTCGGACTCACTCTCAAACTCATATTCCTTCCTGAGCTTACGGTCCTTGTTTCGTATCCTGGAAAAGAAAGAAATGATCCCTCCGCTTTTAGGTTCACGCCCGGCAGCCGGGTTCTCGCGTTTCTTCTCTTCGGGACGGAGCTTTACGGGCCTTTCCCAGAAATCGGTGAATTCGTCCCCTATCGCCTCCGAGCAGGAATAGATCTTATTCATATCTCCGCTTCTGTCCGCTTCGGGTTCTTTCTTTTCCTCATTTTCCTTTTCTTCGGCCCGCTCTTCATTCATCAGACCGGATACCGGGTTTTTAAGCTCCTCTATATCCGAATATATCTTTTCATCTATATAGGCATCTCCGCCCGATTTGTACTGCTCGGCAACCAGATATACGCATCTGACCAGCTCCTCGTCTTCATAATCCACATGCCCTACGATAAAATCCACCATCTCGGAAAACCCGTTATCCTCATCAAGATAGGGAACATACAGATATCCGAAATTCCCGGTCTTGAGGTCCTGGTAAACATTTCCCGGATTCCATATCAGGTTCGAGGGATCCAGCAGAAACCTCACTGCCTCGCTGCGGATCCTTTTCATCGACGAAAAAAATGATAAGACCCAGTTCCTGTCCAGCGGCTTTTTCGAATACAGGGTGCTGATATTCTGCCTTGAGGTTATGTCATAATACATATAAGCATCGGAATCGATATATCTGATCTCAAAAGGAAGAAGCCCCGTGATCCCGCCTCTTTTCATAATGCAGTACTGGTACTTGCGTTCATCCGGCAGGGAAAGTTCCCTGATACGGACATAATTGTTTCTGAGTCCTCTCACATATTCGCTGACGATCATCATTACTCCTCTCTGTTAAGCTCACTCTTCACCAAGCGAAGCTGAAATATATTCTCCGGCCCCCAGTGCCTTTCTGTATGTTCTGATGACAAATACCTCCGGAAGGATCGTCCTCTCTCTCTCCGACGTTGCGGACATCGAATCCGGCACATCCCACAGCCCCGAAATACCCGCTAAGGGTCCGCTGCTTCCCGTAACGGTGCATGAAACACTGTCGCCACTGCATGAAGCGGATATGTCGCCGAAATTCCAGGCTATGTAATGATCCTTATAGCGCCCCTGCATCTGTTCGACGATATAGGATGCTTTTTCATCCGCATTCATATCCTGCTGTTCCATGCATCTGACAACCGCAGCGCAGGTATCCATATCCTGAAGAACTCTGTCATATCTGAAAAACCATATTCTCAAGACCAAAATGACGATCCCCAGCACCACGGGCATTATCATTGCCGCCTCTATGGTCAGGTAGCCGCCCGTATAACCCCCTCTTTTCATATTCCGTACCTCCCGCCTGAGAGTTTAAGCACAATGTATGCCCCCGTCAGAAATGGAACAAAGGGCATCCGGGAGTTCCTTCCCACCCTGTGCAGGGCCAGAAGTATTCCCGAAAAAACCGCCAATGTAAGACATGCAATACATGACGCAGTTGTCACAAAAGAGCAGTTTTCGAGCATTCCCATCATGATAAGCACAATACCATCGCCTCTTCCGACCTTGTCCGAGATAAATGACAGTGCTGTCACCGTTAGTCCGGGCAGGGCCCCCAGCAGAGCAACCGATAAAAGCCTTTGCTGTTCCGTTGAAGGCCCCGATACGAGAAAGAACAGCACCGGCCTGGCTAACGCCAGGGCTATGCCGGCTCTCAGGATCACTACGGGAAGCTTCCTCATCCGTATGTCACAAACCGACAGTACTGTCATAAAGATGATCAGTACCGCACCGAATATATCCATCATCCGCCTCCGCATCTTGAACACGGTCTTCTCGAATCCGCCACTTCCGATATGGGAACGGCGGTGTAAGATCTGGTCAGGGTATAACATTCACCGCTAAAATGATATCTGTCACCCGAAGAGCATATATACACGGTTTCCGGAATCTCACCCTTTGCGCATATCTCGCAGGGATAATAGTTTCCGCCGCTTCCGTTTCTTTCGTCTCCCACGGCTGAATAGTCAACGGGTCTTACGGACAGTCTGAGATGGGTACATGAAGTCGTAAGATGATAAACCTCGCTGTTTTCCGTTATATAGACTATCTGCTCCTGAGATTCCGATGAGGCATTTCCCGTCACGGCATAGCCGTTCCACAGATGTCCGTAAAATCTCCCGGCCATCATAAAAGACCGTATGCCCGCTATGTTAAATGGAGTACCGGCCCTGCAGGAAAGTCTGATGTCCAGAATGTCATCATCCAGAGTGCTTCCGTAGAAATTAAGCCCCGTCTTCCCGTTTGTAAGAGGCGACGAATCAAGATAGCCCTCTCCCAGCTCATCGATCATCCTGTACCTGATGTAGGTATATGAAAGAGCCGTGCCCTCCGCCATCGACAGGATGCTGTCGATATCCCCGGAAGGATTACCTGATCCGGACGGATTCTCTGTCCCGGATGAACCCTCCGGTCCCGCCCGGCCGGATGACCCGGATGACGATCCTAAATCCTCCGCTCCAACATGCCCGGTGGGGCCGAGATCCTTCATCGGTTCGGTCAGCAGACTCCCGTACAGACAGACATCCTTTCCGGCTCCGTGGAGAGCATACTCAAGATTTCCGTAGAGCCTTATCATCTCCAGCGAAGCCGAAAGGTTAATGAAGAAGAACAGAAATACCGGCAGTACCAGGGCAGCCTCCACGGTCATGCTGCCGGCAAGCAGGGATGTCTTCTCTATGCGGGAGAAAAATGACAGTAGTAGTTGTCCCGGAGAAGACATTCCTTTTCGTATGTAGTTATTGCGCAAAGGAGTATTCCCGCATAAAAAAGACATCTCTGCCCTGTTCCTCTTCACCTGTTCAATACTTAAGCCTGCGCTTTATGCTCACGCTGTTTCCGAATGAGCTTTTTATCACGGCGCTGAATTCGATCATTTCCATACAGGCATCCAGCCTGAAGTTTTCATTTCCCCCGCTCAGCCTTATATCCGCCTCGATGATATCCATCGCCCTTGCGGTCAGTTTGTCCGTGTCGGTAAGGAACATGAAGATCCTGAGGTAATCCGTGTACGAAAGCCCCGTATCCGTCCCCGTAAAGGGCCCCGGGTCCATCCCGGACAGGGCACTTAGCATATCACTGTGCCAGGTACTCTGATCCTTCATAAGCGGTATCTTTCCTCCGGAAAGGAGGACCTTCGTGTCATACCTTCCCTCCGCAAGCGCCCAGGCGAGCAAAATGGCGTGGGTGAGCACGGGAGCCATTTCTTCGATAAAGCAGACGGCACATATCCCTTCGGCGAGGAGCTCCGCATCGGATCTTTTGGCGGCGTCTGTTTCAAGATATATAAGATCCATTCCGGCCCTTATCCCGAGAAGTCTCAATGCCACACCGTTCAGATTTTCCGTATCATTTTCCCTGCCTGCTATCAGGTATTCGATCTGATACAGCAGTGCATCGGATTCATCGGTATCGCCGTATCTGCCCATATATCTCATCAGATATTCCCCAAAAAGTGCTTTATCCAGCGCTTCATCGATCACCCCGTCATCCGATGAGACATATTCCAAAGTTCCGATACTGACATCTCCGGCTTTCATTCTTCCCGATATGATGCCGCCCGGATCGATCTGCCTTCTTGAGATTTTTTCCGCATCATCTATAACGTATCCGAGTATCCCGCTGCTTACGCTTCCGGCGATCCCGCTCACGGGAGAGCTGTACTGTTCGGGCAGGGATGTAAGTTCCGGAGCCGGAGGAGCTTCCCCGCCGGCCTCCTCGGCCGCTTTACAGGCCTCTTCATATTCCCTTTCCAGGGCCTCCCTTTCCGACTCCCTTCTGCTTCTTTCACCCGCCGCTGCCAGTGATACGGCTGAACTTTGGGAACCAAGCTCGCCCTGAACATCCATCCCGTCCGCCGCGGTGATCTCGGCGCCGGTTGCCCATCCGATAACCTCCATGGCCATGGTCAGACCGAGATCATCCTTTATGGCTTCTATGGCACAAGCCCTGAATACAGCTCCGTTGTCATCGGTCAGATAGCTCACCGCATCCACCGAGGCGCTTTCCGGATATGCACCGATATAATCCCTGTAATCAAGCCAGGGCATGGAGACATCCGGATCGTAGTTTTTCTCCATATAATCCTTAAAGTGCACGGAAGTCTGTCCCATCCCGGAATCCGTCGTCCCGTAGGAAGAATCGACCGCAAATATGTTGTACTGCCGCATCAGTTCCCTGTTGTACTCGGCAAGCACGCTTCTCATTGCGGTATCCGTAATGACCTCCGCCTGCATTCTCATTGCGCTCCTTCTCGCACCTTCGATCATGGTCAGGCACAGGCTGAGCAGCACGGCAAGAGTAAGCGTCATATATACGGTCAGATATCCTCCGGCAGTTTTACGGTTCATCATACGGAATCTGTCTGTGTGGTGATCTTGTCGAAGAGATTCTCCACTATCTCCGTGATCCTGCTCTTGAAAATGATCACAAGTCCGACAAGCACCACGATAATGAGTATCACCTCCACGGTTCCCATCCCGTCGTCTTCCTTCAGAAAGTCCCTGAATCCTTTTAATCTCATCATCTTCCTATCCTCCTTATATCTTTATTCCGGTCATTGCCGGCATCATTATCATCACCATCACCACCGCGAGCATCATCATCATTGGAGCAAGCAGTTTGGTCTGGGCCTTTTCCCCCGCCTTCCTCGATTCGAGCAGCCGTTCGTGCATCGAAGCATATGCTTCATCCTTAAGTCTTCCGGTAAAACCCGGATTTCCCCTCTTGAGATTCTGAGAAAGAAGACCCGACAGCCTGATATATTCCGAAAGCCCCGTCCTTTTACCGAATCTCTCGTAAACCTGTGCTTCGCTTATACCCTGTTTCATCTCAAGGCAGGCTATCTTCATCTCTTCGAAGATGGATTCACCGCCCTTTTCGGGGGCATCCTCGGCAATCCTTGTAAATGCGGCCTTAACCGTCATCCCCGCACCGATGTATAACGCCAGCTGCCTCAGGATCTTCGGATAGCTCCTCCGCATGTTCTCCTTTTTCCGCTCGGTCCCTGAGGTAAGATCCTTTTCGAAAGCCATGTAAATGACCACACCCACAGCAGCAAATACCGCCATGATCAAAAACCCGTCATCCTCGGTCCTGTTCTCCCACTTAAGCTCCGTTCCGGAAAACTCGGTCGGAAGAGTCCAGATCTTATCGGTCCTCTTCTCTTCCTGATCCTCAGCCAGATAGTCGGAAAGACCTTCCGCAAGCATCTGCCCCTCCGTCATCACGGGGCGGACCACACGGACCGGAATTTCCAGCCTCCTTTTGTAATCCCCGTAAGAGTAGGTAACGGTGAGCGTAACTTCGGCTTCCGATGAAGGATCGACCCTTCCTCCGTACGCACTGACGCGTTTCGGGTCGGATGATCTCCATACGCACTTAAACGGATATCCGTCGTATTTTTCCGCGATCGTCAGATCGCTGCTAACCTGCATCAGATCCGTATTATCTCCGAGTATCAGCTCTCCGATCTCTTCTTCGAAACTCTCGGAATATGAATCCAGCTCCTCTTCACTTAAGAGCCTCGGTTCTAGGATGACATCCACTGCCAGGCTTTCTTCTCCCGATATCGCATACAGCTCCAGGTGCTCCTTTTTCCCGTTCCATTCGTTTCTCTCAAATCCCGCTCCGGAAATACTGCGGCCGGTCACAGCGGAAAGCTTCATAAAGCACCCGAGGATCAGCCCGGCAAAGATCGTGACCAGTGTCACCCTGATGCGTTTTATGCAAAAATCCCTGTAAAGCTTTTCTATGTCCTCCGAAGGATGCAGGAAAACCAGCTTTTTTACGATCGACTTATCCGGTTTTCTTCCTTTACGGCAATACAGGATCCCGTATATAAATCCGCAGATCTTATCAACCACCGGTCACACCTCCTCAAGCCCGGCAAGAACCTTATCCCCCAGAACAAAGCCTGCCAGATATACGCATAAAAGCCCCGTCATCAAAAGCATCCCTGTCAGATTTCCGTACAGCGGATCGAAATACCCGGGACTTGTGACCCCGACATAGGCTAGTATCCCGAAGGGCATGATTCTCATTATGTTCAGCTCCATCCTTCTTCCCGAAAGGGACGCTTCTATCTCTTCCGCCGTCTCTATCTGGAGGGAAATGGTGTCCGCGGCGGAGGATATTATCCCGGGCATGTTTCCGCCGTATCTTTTGGCTATCGCAAAGACCTTCGCAAAATCGGTTATCGCCTCGCTTCCGCTCCGCTCGCCCAGATCCGCGAGCATCTCTTCAAGAGTGATGTTCAGGATCATCCCCCTCCTTATCGCCTCAAGCTCCCCGCAGATAAAAGCCTCCCGTCCGAACTGCCTTTCCATGTCCTTCCCGCTCTGGACAAAAGCATTCTCGACCGAATACCCCGCCTTTAATGCCGTCTCCACGCTCCGTATTGCCTCACCGAACTGGGATTCCAGAGTCTTTCTGTCCTTCGCCGCAAGGCTCTTACCCTTTTTCCGGAAATACAGGACCCCGATAAAGGAAAGAGGAACGGCCGCAAGTAAGCTCCGGTAAAAGAAAAACGAAAGCAGCAGTACACACCCTGCCGATCCGGCTGCGGTTCGAAATACCTTTGAGGCATCCCACTTAACCGAGCGATAATCCCGCGCGGGCGAGTTTTTCCCTGTTTTCGAGGTCTCCCGTTTTCCTGAGATGACCTTTGACGCTGCCGTTTTCATATCCCTCTTCAACGAATCCGTATAATCTTTTAAGGGATATTTCACCGTTTTCATATCCGCAAACCTCCGATATTTCCAGAACCTTTCTGCTCCTGTCCCTGAGTCTTCCGAGATGGACTATTATGTCCAGTCCCGATGCTATCTGTGCCCTCACGGCAGAAAGCGGAAGCTCCGTTGCCATGAGCACCATGTTTTCCAGTCTCGACAGCATATCCACCGACGAATTGGCATGTCCCGTCGACATGGAACCGTCATGTCCCGTGTTGAGACACTGGAGCATATCGAGTGCCTCCCCGCCCCTTACTTCGCCGACTATTATCCTGTCTGGACGCATTCTCAGAGAGGACCTGATAAGATCCCTTATGCTTATCTCCGCCGCACCCTGTCCTCCGTTCCTTGTTTCGAGTCTTACAAGGTTCCCGATCCCCTGGAGCTGAAGCTCGGCACTGTCTTCGATGGTGATCACCCTTTCATCGGACGGAATAAAGCCCGAGAGAACATTCAAAAAGGTTGTTTTTCCGCTTCCTGTACCGCCGCTTATGAATATGTTGTACTTGGCTTTTACGAGGGTCTTCAAAAATTCCGACACCTCCTCCGTTACCGATCCGTAGTTAAGCAGCCCCTGCATGGTCACGGGTTTTTCGGGAAAACGCCTTATCGTGACGGTGGGTCCGGAAAGTGCTATGGGAGGAAGTACGATATTGACTCTTGATCCGTCGGATAGCCTGGCATCGACTATGGGTGATGCCTCATTTACGGTCCTGTTGCACCCGGCCACGATCTGCTGTATCACATCCATAAGCTTTTCTTCGCTGTCAAATCCGCGTTCCAGCTTTGTGAGTGCCCCGGCTCTTTCCACGAACACATTCCTGTATCCGTTTATCATTACCTCCGTGACCGACTTATCTTCTATAAAGCTCTGAAGGATATCGAGTCTCCTCAGTGAATCGAATACTTCCTTTCCGATCCTTCTTTTGTCACCGACAGGCAAAAGCCTTAAGCCCGGAGAATCCATTATGCAGTCGTCGATGATCTCACTGACCTCTTCATCCGTATATTCCTGCCCGTAGCCCAGCCGTTCCCGGACTGTCTTTTTCAGTTCATCCTTGGCCTTTACGACATCCATCAGATCTCTCCCAGCTGTTTTACGATATAGTCGACGAATTCACCGCTCATATCCCCCGAAAAGGAAGGAACCCTGTTCACCGAGGGAGGGTCGCATTTTATGCTCTTTTCCCTGACATCCTCGTAGTTATACATGCTCAGGACATTCTCATAGCTTTCCACCTTGCGCCTCGCCACCCGGTCGTTTCTTGTGAGCGTGTAGATCCGGTCGCACATCCTCAGTATCGAAAAGATCCCCCTTATGCTCTCCGAAAGATCCAGGATCACATACCTGTACTCTCCGTAATCGCATATCCTGGAAAGGAATAATTTCCATTCCGCTTCGGGAATATCCGAAATATCCGTCCCCGACAGTGCACAGGGTATGTAATCGAGTCCCGCTATGCTCCTGACCATTGATCTGAACCTGAGCAGAAATACATTCACGGGGCTTTTTATGAAATACATAAGGTCCGAAAGTCCCCTGCTGTCCTCCGACGGAATGAGCTCCTCGCAGCCTTCGCAGAATTCAAAGCTCAGATACAGGACTCTTCCCCTGTCCAGAAGGAGCCTGCCCATCAGGACCGAAAATGTAGTCTGATAGCATCTCCTTACCGGCGAAAAAACTCCGATGAGCTTAGCCCTGTCCTTCGCGGGATTCATGAAATACGCTTCCCCGCCATCCTCATCATCGGCACAGGCATCGAGGATCGCCCTTAAAGTGTTCTCCGCGGGCTGGTACTTTTCCGTGACTCCGCCCACTCCCAAAGTTCCGTCGCTCAGAACGATCAGATGCTTCGCCCCGATCTTTTCAAGGCACTTGTCGTAACAGGAAGCGGATGTCACCAGCACCTCGGGGGACCTTCCGTTAACTATTCCGAGGAGATCTGCCGCACTCGTACAGGCAGCTATCTTCCAGGGAAGACCCTTGCATCCGAGCAGATACTCCCCCATCAGATGCGCATATTCCTCATCCCTGTCGTATAAAAGCAATATCCTTTCCGGCTTCATCTCAATACAATCCTCCGATCCCGATAAGTGCGCTTACAAACATCGGGCCGGCAAGGGCAACTCCGTTTTCCAGCGCGGCAGCCCTGTTTGCGTGGTACATTTCGGGCCTGCCTGTCTTTATTGTTTTTTTGATATATAACGCGAGCCGGTGCAGCCTCTTGGAAATCTCTCCGTGAATACCCATCTTCACCACTCCGATGACCGATGCCGTAAGAAGCGATATGAAAAGAAACCACAGCGTTCTTTCACCGGACAAAAATCCGCAGCTGACGGCGATCAGCTTCACATCCCCCGCACCGAGGGCCCCGATCACAAATACCGGATAAAATAAAGCTCCGGCGATCAGGATCCTCGGGATCACGCCCGTAAGAGAAGCCGGTCCCGACATATAAAGGTTAAGGATCAGACATCCCCCGAGCATAAGAAGGATGAGTCTGTTGGGTATCTTACGGAAAAAGAAGTCAAACAATCCGGCAACCGCGAGAAATGCGGCTAACAGATACATAACTTTTCTCCATAAACAATCTGTATTAACTGTTGGGTAAACGGGACGAACGTCCCTGAGACGATGAGTCGTCGGCTCACCATCTGCGCCCGGAAAAAGAATTTTTCCGAAAGGCGTTTTTGTAAGTGCGATTATATATTCGCTGATTTCGGATTTCAATACCTTTTTTTGCGAATCCGAAAATTTGTGAAATCTGACGGCAAAAACATGACGCGGGCGTCACAAAAAAAGAACTCCCCGAAATGGGGAGTTCCGTATCATTCTTTTAAAACCCTTGAATCATATGAGCATTCCGCGGTTTACGTTGTTCACGAGATTCTCGTTTATGTCGTTCTTTCCGTATGTTAAACCTGCATAAACGGTCTCGGAATTGCCCATAACGGGACCGGATGTATTGTATCCTACAAGGCCCGCATATGATTCCCTTAAGGGACGGATGATCTTTCTGATATCATCGAGGGGCTCTATGCTCCTTCTGATGCCCACGGTGGTGAGCTTTCTTATGCAGAATCTGTAGAGTGAAAGGAGTGCCGAGGCGGGCTCATATTCCATATGGAGTGAGCACATGAGCTCGTTGATGCAGTTTCTCATTCTGGAGATCGCTGCGTAAAATTCATGATCCTGATCGGTCTTAAGCGCCTCTTCGGCATCATCCGCATAGCAGAGGACCATGTCGTAAAGGACTACGATAAGCTCGGTTGAATTTGCGACGCTTATTCTTCTGGTGAATTCCTGCTTGAGATTATCTGTCATATCCTATCCCCCTTACTGAAGAAGCTGTAAAACGGTCGAAGGTCTGTCGTTAGCCTGTGCAAGAACGCTGGTTCCTGCCTGGGTCATTACGGTGTAGGTCGAGTACTTGGTCATTTCCTCAGCCATATCGACATCCATTATCCTGGAGTATGCTGCGGTCATATTCTCTGCGGTGACATCAAGTCTTGCATCGGTGTTCTCGAGTCTGTTCTGGTAAGCACCGAGCTGGCCTCTTACGGTATTCACGAAGTCCATGGCCTTCTTGATCCTGTCGATGCCTTCCCTTGCGGTCTTCTCGGTTGAAAGATCGAGTCCGGAAAGTCCCATGTTGCTGAGATTAACGGCAGGGATCTGCATCTCGAGAACCTGACCCTCGTTCGATCCTACCTGAAGTCTCATTGCTCCGATGCCGGTGCATTCGACTGTGAGGGCTCCGGTAGCTCCGTCGGCATTTGCCTGATCCTCGGGAACCGTAAGCTTCATCTCGTATCCGTCGGGATTTGTTATCGTGATGACATTGTCGATCATGGAACCCATGTAAGCGGTGGTCGAACCGCCGAATGTAACAGTCACATCCTTGGTTCCGTCAGCGTTTACTGTCCAGCTGATATCATCGAAACTGTAATTTGCCGCAGGGATCTCCTTGGAGTATGTGAGAACCTTTACGTCAACATTATCGGTATAACCTTTGAGATCGTAGAATCCGTCGAGAAGGGGCTGTGAATTGAATTCGGTACTCTTGGAAACCCTGTCGACCTCTTCTTTGAGCTGTTCGATCTCCTTCTGGATGATCTCCCTGTCGTCGTCGGTCATGGTTCCGTTGGATGCCTGAACCGCAAGCTCGTTCATTCTCTGGAGCATCTCGGCAACTTCGGAAAGAGCGCCGTCAGCGGTCTCGATAACGGAAATTCCGTCCATGGTATTGTCATCGGCGGTATGGGTGCCGGTGATCTGGGCATTCATTCTTTTTGCCATGGCAAGACCTGCGGGGTTATCCTTGGCCCCGTTGATCTTGAATCCTGATGATAATCTCTGAAGTGACGCACTGAGAAGGTCGTCGTTATTCTTAAGGGAATTATTGGCGATCATCGCCGAAACATTATAATTGATCCTCATGGAAGCTCTCCTTGACTGCCTTCAGGAATCTCTCAGATAACCTGAAAAGCTCTTTTCGACCGGCTCCCTCCTGTCTGTTTACACCGGCATCCTTGCCGGAGAGTTCGTATTTATTTGACTTTTCGGCTTCGTCCGCCTTTATGACCTTGACCCCGGCGGAGGTATCGAAACCGTCATTATTTAAGTCTGCAGTAAATATATCGGCAGCTCTGAGCAATTTCTTAAGTTCTGTACCCGGATCTGCGGAAACAATACCGTTTACGGACCTTTCCCAGAGCTCGAGATGTGCCCTGCATTCGTTTCCGTCGGTATCGTTAAAGGTGATATCCGCAGAGGACGATCCTTCGTTTCCTCTGAAGGAAACCCTGACCTTGGAGATCTCTCCGCCGATATCCACGGGGATGAAATACTCTTCAACGCCTTCCTCTATTGCCTTTACGGCTACCGAAAGCTGTCTTCCGACCTGCTGGAGTGCCCTGACATCTATCACTTCGCCGGCTTCGAAGGTCATCGTCTGTACATCGGCTCTCATTTCCTTCAGGAAATCCGCATATTCTTCGTCCGGTTCTTCCGCGGATACGATCCTGTCGAGTGCTTCATCAGCTTCTTTCTTAAGCTTTTCGTCTTCCTTTTTGCCGAAGACGGTCCTGTAAAGGTCATCGTCCGCGGAAAGGAGATTCTCTGCGGCTATGATGTTCTCCGCATTTACGGAAACTCCCGCATCTTCGATAAAGGAAAGACCTGCTTCTCCCGCAAATGCCGCATTTCTGAGGTGCTCTGCTTTGTCCTCATAGTAGCCTTCAGGTGCTTCCCTGAAGGATGCCATGATCTGGTCCGTTATGGAGCGTCCCGCCGATACGACCTCGGAAAGACCGGTTCCGTCATCGACCCTGACGTCCATTCCCCTGAACTTAGCACTTCTTACCGCCGAAAGAAGGTTTGCGAAATCGAGCTCGCTCTCTGTATTTACTACGGAACCGATCGCTGCACCGTCCTTCTTTTCGATCTTATCGAGCATGCGGTAGATTCCGATGTAGGTTTCCCTTTCCTCCGCTGTTATCTCCCTGGTCTTATCAAGAGCGTAAAGGAATTCCGCGTAGTTTTCGGATGCTTTCTCAAATCCGTCGGTATTTACGATCCTCTCATCGAGGAATTTACCTATCTCATCAAAGCTCTTTTCGAGAGGGTTGATGCCGTTTCTGATCATATCGAGGACTGCGGCGGGCTTCATTTTGTCAATGACTGAGGTTACGGTCTCATCGGCAGCCGCGATCCTGTCAATATTTTCGATGCTTATTTCCATACGGTTGTAAGCAAGGATCCTGACATGTCTTCTGTTAAGGTCATTCAGGTCGAGGCCGAGACCTTCAACGAGTCCGTCGACGCTTGTAAATGCCTTGCTTATGCTGTCGCCGAGGTCCCTTCTGACTTCGGTCGAAAGGGCTTCGTAGCTTTCGCCGGCCTTCCTGAGTCTTTCTTTTTCGCCGAGGGCGATCTCTTCGAATTCTCCGAATGCGACTTCTGCGCCGGTCCTGGGAACGAATACTCCGAGGGATGATGCGGGTGCATCCCCCAGTTCGGTGACCGCGGTATTGACCGCATTCATCAGTCTGTATGCGGCTACGGCATCCTCGGGACTTCCGATGCTCATTCCGGGAGCATTGTCGTCATGGTCGGTAACGCCTGCGGTCTCGGGGAAGTATTTAAGGGCTACTTCCTGCTCGATCGCCTTGAGCCTGTCTATAAGCTCCTCGATGGGAGCGGTATCTATCGCAAATCCGCTTCTTACAAGCTCGAGATTTACCTCAGCGGTCATGCTGAGCCTGATCTCCTGGATCTTTCTGGTATGTGCGATGTCCTCCGTATTAAGGACCGCATCGGAAAAATACTTGGCCTCAATAAGGGCCGCCTGCTCATAGACGCTGCCCTTTTCGGTAAGATCCGCCATATCAGCGCTCTTTCCGGAAGCGATGGCACGTGCTCCCGCGCGGGCTGCTCTTTCAGCGGATACGGGGAACTTTATTTCTGAAATGTTCCGGGATTTGAGTATGTTTTCTTCGGTGACGGGAAGGTTTCTTTCAAAAAGCCACTCGGCGATTTCGTATCCTTCTTCGGAATCTTCCAAAACCCTGCCTGCCTCGATCATGCTCTCTTTTATGTTCTTCATCCCGGGAGTATCGAGGATCGAAGGGTCCGAAACCTGCGCGGGTCTTTCGGGAGCCGCACTCTGGGCAACGTAAAAGTCCCTTACCGCAAGGGAAAGGTCGTTTTCGATGATATATGCTTTTTCGGAATCGGTGGGTACTTCGAGCTGTGCGGCCAGATCGACCGTAGCCGAAACCTCACGGATATTTTCTTTTGTGGCGGGAAGGTTCTGCTCGGCAAGGGCCTTTTTGACAACGCTGTCGAGGCCTCTGTTTCCGGCAGTGTCGAGGACGGCATCATCAAGATCGTCGTTAAAGCCCCTAATGACGGTTCCGCCCTTTGCGGTCTCCGCCTTTACCTTATCGAGAATGGTGACGCTTTCTTCGGGGGACATATTTCCAAGGTCGAATCCGTCCTCCTCGGCCTTGCGAAGATCCTCGCCGGACATGGTGTGAGCCATGACCACGCGGTAATTCTTGAGAACGCCCGAATCCTGAACGGCCGCATCCCTGGCAGCTCCGGCAAGAAGGCTGTGCTTGCCCTCTTCTCCCGGGATCTGAAGGGTATTTGCGTTTCCGATATCCACAAGTGCGGACATACTTTCGGGAGAAAGCATATCCCCTTTTTGGATCTGCTTTCCCTGAGTGTTGTTCTTTATGTATTTAAGGGCCTGGGAATTGTCCTGTCCTTCGAATGTGATCTTCAATCTTAAATCTCCCGTTTTATGGATAAAATGGGGGATCCTTCCCGATCGTTTTTTTCGAGAAATTATCGAAAAAAGGTGAGTGCGTCCGTGCACTCACCTATAATTTCGGTCAAAATGACAGATTTCTTTAGCCTGTCAGAAGGTATACACAAGACCGCTGTAAGGATTCATATCGAGTTTTATTACATTATCCTGGAGAACGCAGTGTTCCCTTACGGATTTCAATTTCTCGGGCGCGCTTGTTCCGAAGCCTCCAAATCTTTCCTCGTCGGAATTGAGCACGAGCTTGTACTCACCGGCCTTGGGAACGGGAACAACGTAGTTCTCCCACTTCATCGGGGTCATATTGAGGATGAAGAGCAGGTTCTTCTTGCCGGTCTCGTCTCTTCTGACAAAGGAGAAAATGCTCCTGTCGGCATCGTCCGCATTCATCCATTCAAATCCCGCCCAGCTGTCATCGATGCTGTAAAGGCAGGGGTATTTATGATAAAGATCCAGGAGCTCTCCGACGAAGGACTTAAGTCCGGAGTTGAGCTTTTCGCCGAGAAGGAACCAGTCGAGCTCTCTTGCTTCGCTCCATTCCCTCTCCTGGCCGAAGTCCTGGCCCATGAAGAGGAGCTTCTTTCCGCAGTGTCCGAACATGTAGGTATATCCGAGCCTTAAGTTTGCGTACTTGTCGATCTTGTAGCCGGGCATCTTCTCTACCATGGAACACTTGAGGTGTACGACCTCGTCATGGGAAAGGGGAAGTATGTAATGCTCGGATTCGTTATAGGACATCGCGAAGGTCATCGAGTGGTGGTCGCCGCCCCTCATAACGGGATCGAGCTTCATATATTCGCAGAAATCATGCATCCAGCCCATGTTCCACTTGAAGGTAAAGCCGAGGCTTTCGGTTCCGATGGGTCCGGTGACATTTGGCCATGCGGTTGATTCCTCCGCAACGGTTATGAATCCGGGATAGGTTCCCCTTACCACGGAATTCAGATGGCGGAAGAAAACGATGGCATCGAGATTCTTGTTATCGCCGTACTTATTGGGAAGCCACTGTCCGTCCTTCTTTCCGTAATCGAGATAGAGCATGGAAGCTACGGCATCGACACGGATACCGTCGACATGGAATTCCCTGAGCCAGTAAAGGACATTGGCGATGAGGAAGTTCTTGACCTCGGGCTTTGCCAGGTTGAAGATCTTGGTTCCCCAGTCGGGATGCTCGCCGCGCCTCGGATCGGGATCTTCGTAGATGCACTCTCCGTCGAACTTTCCGAGTCCGTGTGCATCGGTCGCAAAGTGTGCGGGAACCCAGTCAAGGATGACTCCGACGCCCGCTTTGTGGAGTTCGTTAACAAGGTACATGAAATCCTCGGGAGTTCCGTAACGGGAAGTGGGTGCATAATATCCGGTCACCTGGTATCCCCACGATCCGTCGAAGGGATGCTCCGCAATACCCATAAGTTCGATATGGGTATACTTCATTTCCTTCAGGTATTCGACGATCCTTGTTGCAAACTCGCGGTAGTTGTAGAAACCGTCCTCGGTTCCGTTCGGGTGCTTCATGAATGAACCGATATGGCACTCGTAAACAGCCATCGGCTCTTTGTACCAGTCCTTCTTATCCCTTGCGTTCTCCCATTTGGAGTCGGTCCACTTAAATCCGGAAATATCCGCGGTAATGGATGCGGTGCCGGGTCTGAACTCCGCCTGATTTCCATAGGGGTCAGCTTTGTAGAGCTTGGATCCGTCCTTTGCATAGATAAGGAACTTGTACATCTGTCCGGGAACAACGCCCTCGATGAATACGGACCAGATGCCGACGGGGCCGAGCTTTTTCATCTCACCCTCGGCTTCGTTCCATCCGTTCCATGAACCTACAACGTGAACGGAAAGGGCATTGGGCGCCCATACTGCGAAGTAGTATCCCTTTTTTCCGTCCTTTACAGAAGGATGTGCTCCGAGCTTTTTGTAAATATCGTAATGAGTACCCTGTCCGAACAGGTACATATCATCTTCGGAAATAAAAACTTCTGCAGCGGCAGGCACTGCAGGAGTCTTTTTGGTTGTCTTCGAAGCCGCAGTCTTAGCGGGCTTCGAAGCAGTCGATGTTTTCTTTTTAGCGGTAGTCTTTTCGGATGCCATTATCAAGACCTCCTTTAACAAATTTAGGCGAAATCCTTTTCACCGAGAATTGTCATATCTTCAATATCATAACGCTTTCCGAGCAGGATATCAAAGAAATGCGTGGCGGTCTTTTTCTCAACATGCTTGATGGCATCGTCAACGATGCGCTTTACTTCCATTACGGTAACGGCGTGATCGTTGGACTGTCTCATTGAGATCTGTGTATGGAGCGCAAGCTCGCCCATCTCGCCTATTACATATTCCCTCTCACGCGCATATTTCTTGGCAAATGCAACGAGCTTCTTTTCGCTGAGCGCCTTGACTTCCATATATGCGGTGAACATCTCGCACAGGGTGGGATACATATCCATGAACTTCTCGATATTTCTCTTCCTGTCCGCGAGGATGACAATCATGCCCTGGTCTTCCTTGAGCAGTGCATTCTTGAGCTT
>JAGCRJ010000131.1 GCA_017964745.1 Lachnospiraceae bacterium | reverse complement strand
GTCTTTCTCTCCTGCGGGAAGACTGTCTCACGACGCTTCTTTTTCTCCTCGGGATCAAACATCGACCATTCCCAGTCCAGCTTACCGTAATCATTCACCTGCAGCGTATTGCCGCTGACCAGCACATCACAAGGTCCGACAAATGCGTTGAAAGTCTGCTTATAACTGTTTACCAGTTCTGTGTATGCCGTATCCGGTGCATTACTCGTCATGATGAACAAAACAGGGACGGCCTTCTCCCTGCAGCAGGGGTTCTCGCGGTTATAGGTGAGGTTCTGGAAAACAAGCCTCTCATAAAGTGCCCGGAAAGATGCCGTTACATTGGAGAGGTAATTCGGGGATCCGATGATCAGTCCGTCTGACTCCCTGATCGCATCAAGTACGGGAGTGAGCCCGTCCCTGCATGCACAGTGTCCCTTGGACCGCTCTCTCTTGCATCCGAAGCAGGAGATGCATCCCGTATACTTTTCAAGCCTGAACAGATCAAACTGTATGATCTCCGCACCGGCTTCTTCCGCCCCTTTTGCCGCTTCGGATAAAAGTATATCCGTATTCCAGCCCTTACGGGGGCCTGCGTTTACTACTACGATCTTCTTCCCCATTCGGTAACCTCCTTTTCTGTTTCACAGACTTTTCCTTCTCAATACTTATACAATTTCTCTATAGAACCTATCCGCGGCTTTTTCTCCGTTCAGCCATATCGCGTTAAGTCCTGCGTTTACAGCGCCAAGGTAGTCGTTTTCATAGCTGTCGCCGAACATTACGCTTCTGTCCCGCTTGAGGCCGTGCTTTTGGACGATGGCATCAAAAAACGCCCTGTCGGGTTTCATGCATCCATAGTCCGAGGAAATGAGATAATCATCCGTCATCTCATCCAGTTTAAAATGTGTGATCTCATAAAGGGTATAGGAGCGCTGGGCATTTGAAAGGATATATACTTTTTTGCCGAGCCCGCGGAGGCGTTTCAGGAATTCCGGAACTCCTTCAAATAAGCGGCAGTAATCTCTGGAAGCCTCTCTGAAACAATAGGAAATCTCAAACAGCTCATCATCTGAAAACTTCCGATTTCCATAGAGAGTGAACAGCTCATCATAAACCTTAAGGATATCTATTTCCGGATGTTCATATATACTCGGGCGCAGCCTGTGCTCTTTATCCTTATTAAAGAAATCATCGCGGAATCTGTTAAGCTCCGGGTGCTTTATTCCCTTACGGTCCAGGACTGCGATCCATTTCTTCCAGGTTTCGTCACAATGCTCATCCGTGTGGATATCTATCAATGTCCCGTAAAGATCAAATATATAATTATCAAATTCGAAATAAACTCTGTCACTCATAGATCATTTTTTCCGTGCGATAAACATTCCGTAGTCTTTCGGAACATGAAGCACGCCGTCGCGCATGTTCTTTTTGAGCACCTCACGCAGCGTATCACGCGGGTAATCCTGGATATCCGAAAAACTCGGCAGCGAGTAGATATAATCGATCAGGTCATCCGCATCCGTGACCTCCAGCGAATCCTCGTACAGCCGCTTTTCCACACTGCCAAAGTACTTCTCCAGCTTGCCTTTTCCGTTCTGCAGCGTGAAGTTGTAGTTATACACGCTGCTGATAGGGAAATCGTCAAAGAGCAGCTCAACATACTCCCTTATTCCGTTTTCGCCATAGGTTGCGCAGTAGAACGTCCCGCCGCTCTTAAGTACCCGGGCGACCTCCTTCAGCCCGCGTTCAAGGTCCGGGACATGGTACAGCATCATGTTCGCGATAACAACATCGAATTCGTTGTCGGCAAACGGTATGTCCTGAATGTCGACCTTGCGGAACTCTATGCCGCCATATGGCTTCAGGTTCTCCTTCGCCGCAGCTAACATCCCTTCGGACAGATCCGTAAGGACCAGCTTCGAACAGCGCCCTATCAGTGCGTCCTGCCCCATCCACATTTCACCGGTGCCGCACCCCAGTTCCAGCACCTTCATATCCTCTTCGATCCGGTAGTTGGAGAATATCCAGCTGCCAAACCCCTGCTTGTTTACTGAATATTTTTTGTGGATCGAGATACGGGTATTCAGCTTATCAGGAGTGCTGTATTGGCTTTTTACTGTCGGATCGTTCATTTGCCTTTCCTTTCCCTTTCAATCCATACCTTTCATTAGCGATCTTAAGAAACCTCTTCAGTGTTTCGTTTGACAGGATCTGCCCACGCACTCTCTCATTAAAATTGTTTGCAAAATCTTCAATGGTACATCCGACATAAAAGTCCCGCGGCAAAGGGTTGGCGTATTCGCCTCCACCGTAACTGCCTGCCGAGCTTCCCGGGGTGAAACAGTTGTAATGGATATCATTTGAGCCGTTTTCGTGAAACCGCAGAGTTATGATATCGTGTTCATGGGCGACCTCTATGTCGTCGTCAGCCAGATGAATGTCGCTGTGAAGAAATCTTAAGCCGTTTTCACCTGCGAACCTTTCAGCGAATGTGTCATATTCGCCGCAGATCAGGATCTTTCTCTTACGCCAGCTTTTCAGAAGTTCGGGTGACGCGGCAACGGCTTCCACCGTCCGGCTAAGGATAAGACAGTCTATATGCGAGAAGAAATCGATATAACCCTCGCCAAGTCCGGTTATCCCTTCGGTCACGCTGAGCGTGTCAAATTCTTTCTCCCAGTTTTTGCCCTGCTCATACAATAACTCGGTGTCCCCGAGGCAGAGCTCACCCTCACCTTCCACTTCAAGCAGACCGCTGTAATGGTTTATGTACGTGATTTTATCGTTGCGTTTTGAAAAATACATCCTTCACCTCACCAAAGCTATTCTTTTCTCACATTATAGCACAAAAAAACCGCGGCGGGATTCACAATTATGATCACTCCCGCCACGGATCAAGGATACTATATATCCCTAATCGGTACACTTTCTGTAAAGATCGATAGCTTCAGCTGTAAAGGCGGCGGTTCCGGCTCCGCCCGCCTTATCAATGTTCTCTGTAAACTCACCGCCGGCCGCATACATCTTACCCAGTCCGGACAGAATATCATCCGTACATGTATAATAATGGTCTGTGATAAACTCCTGCAGCTTTTTAACCTGAGCCTGAACTGCTTCTGATACCGGATATGCATTTATAGAGATGGTCATTCATTATTCCTCATCCCGGGACATGTTTAACGAACTCGCGGGCGAATCGTGGTTCGAAAGCGAATCTTTTAAATAGGTTATCGCAATCAGCTGCCCAAGTTAGCTTCCTTCTCAAAAAAGGCTTTCTTCAGCTGCTGATATTCCTCATCCGTACAAACTTCCCTGCATTTGGATGCAAAAGACATTGTGACGGCAAAGCATTCCCGCATATTATCACAAGGATATTCTCCGCACTCCGCACATGTGCGGATACCTCTGTCCTCACAGCATTTCACCACGTGATATCTGCACCAGTTTTCAGGCTTACATCCACTGCAGCTGATCTCTTCGGTCGTAACCACATGGTCACGATACCCTATCTTAAACCACATCTCTGCCGTATGGCGGAGTTCTTCCTCTGTTTTCTCATAAGGATGTGCCACATACCTCGGACACGCTGCACAGTCATTTCCGCAGGCCGCAATTATCTTATTCATATTTCCCCCTTAAAATCTGCCATTGCCTCTTGCCACTTAGAGAATCCGGAAGCCCGTTATTCTCCATAAGTTTGGTAGGGATCCTCTCACCGTCCACTTTTATCTGTCCGCCGAGCGAACTGGTCAAAATCGCTTTCATTTACGCTCCATCTATATCCAACTACAGGACAATTTTATAAATACAAATCCTCTACAGTTATCTTTATTGTATTTTGAATATCCTCTTTATCAAACCATTTTGTAAATCCGCTTAACGAGAACAGTAAAAAACGGATAACATGGTAATTTCCGGAAAGCAGCTTCGATCTTCGCAGCAAAGTTTCATATATCTCTTTATCTATCTTTTCGTTCTTAAACTTACACTCACCTATAACCGCAGCTTTATCCACGGAAGAAACACCCACCACATCGATATCTGCCGATTGTGTGTGTCTTTTACCATCTTCATCCATGATCTGTTCCACTCCCCACCATGTC
>JAGCRJ010000130.1 GCA_017964745.1 Lachnospiraceae bacterium | reverse complement strand
GTGGACAGGGTGCGCCAGATCATCAATACGGCCTATAAGTTCGGCAGGAAGGTTGCCGTTGAGGGCCGCAGCATGGTCAACATCATCGATACGGCCCAGAGACTCGAGTGCATAGATATTCCGGAGAACACTCTTGTCACTCTTGATGAGATGAAGGAAATCCCTGCCGACAGACAGGTCATCATTACTACCGGAAGCCAGGGAGAGAGCATGGCCGCTCTTTCGAGGATGGCGGACGGAAGCCACAGGAAGATCACGATCGGCGCGGGAGACACGGTTATCTTCTCTTCACATCCGATTCCCGGAAACGAAAAGCCGGTCACGAGGGTCATCAATTCCCTCCTTCAGAAGGGAGTAAATGTCGTATTCCAGGATGTCCACGTATCGGGACATGCATGCCGTGAAGAGATCAAGCTGATCTATACGCTGTTACAGCCCAAGTTCAGCGTTCACGTGCACGGAGAATACAAGCATCTGATGGCTCAGGCGCAGATCGCCAAGGAACTCGGATTTACCAAGGACAGGATAAAGATCCTTTCAAGCGGTGATGTTCTTGAGCTTGACGGTGAGACCGCAGAGATCACGGGTAAGGTTCCCGTAGGAGATATACTGGTCGACGGATCCGGTGTCGGCGATGTCGGTAACGTTGTACTTCGTGACAGGCAGAGACTGGCCGCAGATGGTATAATCATTGTATGCATGTGCATCTCGTCGGAAGGGGAGCTCATTGCGGGTCCCGATGTCGTATCGAGAGGCTTCGTATACATCAAGGAGTCCGAGGATCTTCTGACAGAGGCTTCGGCCGTTGCACAGTCCGCGGTTGAAAAATGCCTCGATGAGGGTGCCGACTGGAATACCATCAAGACCTCCGTAAGGGATGCGATGAGTGATTTCGTCTGGAGAAACCTCAAGAGAAAGCCGATGATACTTCCCATAATCGAGGAAGCGTAAGGAGAGCGCATTGGACACTTACGAAGAAGCAATGCAAAATTTCATCGCCTCCATCAGGGAAACGGATATCTACGCGGAGTACAGGGAAGCGCTTGAGGAGCTGAAGAAGGACCCCGATCTTAAGCGCAGGGTTGATGATTTCCGTAAGAGGAATTATAATTTTCAGCAGTCCGATGACATAGATCTGGCGGAATATGACAGATTCAGAACTGAGATAGTGGGATTCAGGGCGGCCGAGCCCAGGGCGGATGCTTTTTTCGAGGCGGAGCTCGCTTTCTGCAGGATGATGCAGGATATGACTTACCGGATAACGGAAGCACTGGATTTTGAATAAGGTTATATTATGAGCAAGAAAAAGACATTGTTTTTGTCCCTTTCGGTCCTGGACGTGGTTTTCAGGATCGCAATATGGGTAATAATCATATATTTCGTGATCAAGGGCGCGACAAGGTGCTATAACCTCGGCTACAGGGTCTTCACCGAAGAACCCATGGCTTCCGCAGGTTACGGTAAGGAAGTTGTCGTTGAGATCCCCGTTGATTTCAATGCCAAGGAGCTCGGTGAGCTTTTCGAATCAAAGGGACTTTCCAGGGATTCGATCCTCTTTGCTCTTCAGTATTACGCATCCGAATATCGTGAAGGCGTAAAGGGAGGAACCTACACCCTTAGCACCGAGATGACCGCAGAGGAAATGTTTGAGCGTATATCTGCCGAAAACGATGTTAAGGAGATCGAGGAAGCAGAACCCGAGATCCTTGAAGATGCGGTGGCAGTTCCGGATGCGGAGCCCGAAGCCGGGGAAGAAGCGGATGGGGCCGCTGAGACAGAGACCGTAAATCCATAATTTAAAACAGGGGGGCGTCCGGTATGGGCGCCCTTTACAGATTATATGAACATCGACCGTACGGAAAAGTACATAGAGCTGACGCAGAGGCCGCTCGAAGGATACCTTGAGGATATCCGTGAGCAGGCTCTATCGGACGGGATACCGATAATCAGGCCTTCCGTTCAGGGACTGCTTCGCTTTCTGATGGGTTATGTCCGGCCGAAAAACATCCTCGAGATCGGTACGGCAGTCGGTTTTTCCGCACTGCTCATGCATGAATATGCACCTGACGCGCGTGTCACAACTATAGAAAACTACGAACCGAGGCTCATTAAGGCGAGGGAGAATTTCGGGAATTACGCGAAAGATTCGAGGATAGAACTTCTCGAAGGCGATGCGGCGCAGATCCTTCCCGGACTTAAGGACGGCGGATATGACTTCATTTTCCTCGATTCG
>JAGCRJ010000001.1 GCA_017964745.1 Lachnospiraceae bacterium | reverse complement strand
TACATCGTGAAAGAGATGTGGAAGTATGACAAGATCACGCTCGTCGTGGTCGGATTCTATGGTTTCTTCACACCCATTGCCTCATATCTTTGGACATTTATGTCAAAGTTTGTCATCGACATAGTGACAAGGAAGGATGATGTTAAGAAGCTTATCGGTATCATTTTCATCACATTCATCATCCAGCTTGTATGCACTCTCTGCCAGTCGTGGTCCTGGGGACAGTGGTGGAGACCGATAAGCGTCAGGCTTTCTATGCTGATCCAAAAGAACATCAAGTTCATGAAACTTCCTTATGAATACCTTGAGGATAAGGATACTATGGACTGCTATGAGAAGGCAGTTAGAACCACCGATGAAAATGAAAAGGGGTGTGAAGGAATGATACACCTTATGGAGAACGGCGCTGCCGATATCTTCACTGTGCTTGTTGGACTTTTCATTATCGGAACCCTGAGTGCTCCCATTATGCTCGGAATGGCAGTCCTTGCATTCATTTCCTTTCTCATCAAGGACCATACCAACCGCGTGGTCAAGGAACGCGTATGGGATCCGCTCGCAACCTGGTGGAGAAAGGATGAATACCTTTCCAGAACCTTCTCGGATTTTGCTTATGCCAAGGATATCAGGATGTATTCACTGAAGGATTACCTGATCGGAAGATACAAGGAAGTAAGCAAAGAAAGACTTGATGCTGCGAAAGAAGATGAGTTCCGCTGGTGGGTCTCCGGAAATCTTGACGGTGTTATAAGGGCAGTTGCACTTATCGGCGTTTATGCATGGCTTCTTTATTCGGTAATAAACAAAAATCTGACGGTGGGTAACTTTACCCTTTATCTCGGAAGCGCAACAACGTTCTTTATGTTCCTCGGAAGACTCTTTGACAGAGTATCCGAAGCTCTGGAGCTGAGCCGTGAAGTTGATGATTTCAGAAGCTTTATGGATCTCGACGAGGGAGAAAAGGAAAAAGGAAAAAGCGTTCCGAAGTGTGATTCCTACGAGTTTACTTTTGAAGATGTCTGGTTTAAGTATCCCAAAGCCGAAAGCTATGCACTTAAAGGACTGAACCTTACCGTAAAGGCGGGTGAGAAGCTTGCCGTTGTGGGACTTAACGGTGCGGGCAAATCCACATTCATTAAACTCCTTCTGAAACTTTATGTTCCCACAAAAGGAAGGATCCTGCTGAACGGAGTGGATATTTCCGATTATGACAGGGATGAATACTATAAGATATTTTCACCGGTATTCCAGGATGTATGGATGTTTGCTTTTCCCTTGAAAGCAAATGTATCGATGCTCCCGGTTGATGATACCGACGATGAACTGGCAAAGAAGTGCCTCGCGGATGCGGGAATGGCCGAGTCTGTAGATAAGCTTCCTGATGGCGTGAACACGGAAGTGCTTAAAGTCATCTATGATGAAGGCGTTGATTTTTCAGGCGGTGAGAAACAGAAGATCGCGCTTGCCAAGGCACTTTACAAGAACGGACCGGTTGTAGTGCTCGATGAACCCACGGCTGCTCTTGATGCACTTGCCGAAGCAAAACTGTACGAAGATTTCGATAAACTAGTAAACGGAAGGACATCAATTTACATAAGCCACAGACTCAGTTCAACCAGATTCTGCGATCATGTTGCAATGTTCAAGGACGGTGAAATGGTTGAATACGGTACACATGATTCGCTTCTTGAAGCGGGCGGAGTTTACAGCGAGATGTTTAATGTCCAGGCTAAGTATTATCTGGAAGGAGGCGGTGAAAATGCCGAAGAATATGAAGCATGCTGAAGATGAAACTCCGAGCATGTGGTACATGACACGCCGCACTCTGAAATACATACTAAAGCTTGCGTGGAAAGAAAAAAGAATCGTCTACTTCTATCACCTTTTGAGATTCATCGGTGAGGGACTTTCGGAAGTTAAGATGCTTCTTCTTCCCAAACTGCTGGTTGACGAGATTGTTGCCATAATAGACGGTGCCGGCATGGAAGAGCACATCGGAAATGCGGTTCTTTATATTGCGCTTACGGTTGCAGCGGAGTTTTTGTCCGGACTTATTGTCACAACATCCCAGAAAAAACTGAATTATTACGGTGTGTATTTCAACAGGATCTTCACTTACGGTCTCAGCGCGAAGTCTATGGAAATGGACTTTCAGCACACGGAAGATCCGACCGTATTAAACCAGCAGAATAAAGCCAAAGAAGGAATAGGATGGTATTCCGGTGGAGTGACAGGAATGCTTGAGAGTATGTTTTCGGTCATATATCACTTCCTTCTTATGTGCACATCGATCACTATCTTTATTTTTTACTGTCCCTTGATCCTCCCTGTTCAGATCATGGGAATGGCACTGGTAACATACTTTAACTCCAGAAAGCAGAGGATCAATGCCAGGGCTTTTTTGAAGATAGGAAAAGTAAACCGGTTATTCTCGTATTTTGTATATGAGCTGTGCTCTTACAAGTACGGAAAAGATATCCGCCTTTACAATTGTGTCGATATGCTTACATCAAGAAGCATGGAATTCGGAGATGAAAGTATGGGGATTTTCAGAGAAAGAGCGGAAGGCAGTCTGAAATACGAATACTACTCACAGACCGCAAATGCTTTCAGGGATGCGTTCAGCTATTCATATATGGGATACAGGGCGTTGATCGGACTTCTTTCTCTGGGTGATCTGACCATGTGTATTTCTGCAGCAAGCAGGCTTTTTCAGAGTATGTTGTGGCTCGGAACAAACGCACAGGGACTTGTACAGTCATGCAGCTACGCTTATCACTACATTGTTTATCTTGAATATTCTGATGCCCTTTCAAAGGGAGATAAGACTGTTTCGGACGGAGAGCACGAGATCGTATTCGAGAATGTTTCGTTCAAATATCCCAGAAGTGAGGAATATGTCCTTAAGGATATTAACTTTACGATAAGATCCGGAGAACATCTGTCGATCGTTGGCTTGAACGGTGCCGGCAAGACAACGTTCATAAAGCTGCTCTGCAGACTCTATGATGTGACCGAGGGAAGAATTCTGATAGACGGAACAGATATAAGAGAGTACTCGAACGAAGAATACAGAAAACTGTTCGCAGTGGTATTCCAGGACTTCCAGCTCTTTGCATTTTCGCTTAAGGATAACATCGCAATGGGAAGAGCAGATGAGCCTGTAGATGATAAGAAAGTGGAAGAAGCACTCAAACTGTCAGGACTCTATGATGATGCAGTGGCTCTTGATGAAGGCCTGGATACCAGGCTGTTTAAATCGTTTGACGAGCACGGAACCGAACTGTCCGGAGGCCAGAGACAGAAGGCGGCAATAAGCAGAGCACTTTACAGGAACGCTCCCATAGTCATCCTGGATGAGCCTACCGCAGCACTCGATCCGCTGGCTGAGTATGAGATCTACAAAAAGTTCGATGTTCTTGTAGGCGGAAAAACTGCGATCTACATTTCACACAGATTATCGAGCTGCAAGTTCTGCGACCGCATTGCGGTATTTGCGGATAAGACAGTCAGGGAATGCGGAACCCACGATGAACTTGTGAATATCAAGGACGGAATATACGCAGAGATGTTCGAAGCGCAGGCTCAGTATTACGTAGAAGCTGCAGGATAAATAAATTATAAGAAGGAAATGAGAGAAAATGAACCTTACGGAGATCAAGAATAGATTAGTCGGAATAAGCTGCGCACATGTCGACACTTCCGGGAATGTTGTTACAAATGCTACGGTCTGTCAGACATGGAAGATAATAAAGCGGTGGATGAGAATACGATTTTCCCCGCATGCTCAATATCTAAATTTGTTACCGCTTTCTGTATTATGCGTTTAAATGAACAGGGGCTGATAGATATTTATAAGCCGGTCAACGATTATCTGAAGGATTGGAAACTGCTCACTTCTGAAGGTGGTGAGAGCGGTGCGCCCATAAGAACGCTCCTTAATCATACGGCAGGAATATATGACGGAGAGGATGCTTTCTACGGTCTTCGCAGAAGTGATACTTCCGTTAGTCTTTTGGATATTCTGGAGGGCAGAACTTCGTATAATAACCGTCCCACACGGGCAAAAAATACATCTGAGATGAACTTTGAATATTCGGATGCGGGATATTGTGTTCTCCAGCAGATGCTACAGGATACGTTAAGTAAATCATTTGATGACATCGCCCGCGAGCTTGTTTTTGATCCGCTTGGCCTGAACAGTACTTTTTTTGCTTCTCCTGAGAATGTTGATCTGTTTGAGAGTAAGGGCATTATGGCAACGGGGTATGATGACAAGGGAGAGGCTATTCCCGGAAAATACCCTTATGTACCCGATCTGGCCGCTTCCGGATTGTGGAGTACTCCCACGGAACTGCTTAAGATTGCCGGAGAGCTTGCAAAGGCCATCAACGGTAAAAGTACTTTGCTGAAAAAAGAAAGTGCGGAGGAGATGGTAAAGCCGGATGAAAAGTTTTCATGGATCGGTCTCGGTTTGTTTATGGGTGGTGAGAATGAAGTGGTTTCAAACGGCTGGGGAGAAAACGGTCAGTGCAAGCTGAAGGTTAATTATCGTACGGGAGAAGCATCCGTTGTAATGGCGAATCAAAATCCCGGTGTCGACCAGTCGGAATCGGGCATAGAGTGGCTCCTTGACAACGGTTTCACCCGATAATAATAAAGAAGGTGAAGACCATGGGTATAACAACAAAACAGTTTCAGAAACTGACGGATATCAATCTCGTGTGGGATTTCCTGGTTGATATTTATGACAGAGAAAACGGCAGCGGTAAGCCTGCACCGTTTTTTGAACATGCACTCCGTGCATCCTGGATGGATTCGTCATATTCATATCTGGACAGATTCTGGTTCGACGGAGATAAGACCGTAGCTTTTGTATATTATGAAGTGCCCGTGACCGATATTTATTTTGCGGTAAGGAAAGGTTATGAATATCTTGCCGACGAACTGATTAATTATGCGATTGCTTCCATGCCGAATTTTAATGACGCTCAACAGTTTGTCTTTCTTAACGGGCAGGAATTTCTTATGGAAGCTGCGGCAAAACGCGGCTTTGAGAAGGTCTATGAATATGAGGAGCTTGTATTTGATTTCGAAAATGAACTGAAATACGAACTGCCCGAAGGTTATCATTTTGTGGAACCGGAAGATACTGACATCCTCAAACTTTCCAAACTCTGCTGGTACGGATTTGGACACGGTGAGAGAGGCGAGTTTACCGGATGGGATAAATATGATGACGGATTGGAATGGACTCCCGAGAAATCCCATAAGGACAATGTGGGAGAGTTTATGGCGCCTTCTCCGCATTCCACCCATGAATACGATGTCATCATAGCTGATGAAAACGGCGAATATGTATGTTTTTCGGGAATGTGGTGGATCCCGGAAAATAAGCTTGCTTATATGGAACCGCTCTGCACATCACCGGAGCATCGCAGGAAAGGCCTTGCGGCCGCGGCACTTACAAAGCATTACCGCAGGATGAAAGCACTCGGTGCCACACATATGACAGGAGGAGAGGATCCGTTCTATGAGAAGATCGGATACGGAAACGGATTCAAGATCTCAATTTGGAAGAAAAAGCAAGATATTTAAGGAGATAAAAATGGAAAAATATATTGAAGGAAATAAAGCGGCCTGGGAAGAGGCGTTTGATAACAGGGACGAATCCTGGGGAGCCGATATAGCTGATCGCGTTACGAATGAGGATTATCCTTTCTTTAACGAGGATATGAAAAGAGTTCTTAAAGAGATCGATACGAACGGAAAGGTTATCGGACAGTTCTGCTGTAATAACGGCCGTGAACTGCTTTCACTTGTAAAGTGCGGCAAGGCAAGTGAAGGTGTCGGTTTTGACATAGCGGAAAACCAGGTTGCGTTTGCCAATGATAAAGCAAAGGAACTGGGGCTTCCGTGTTCTTTTGAAGCGGTAAACATATTTGATATCGATGACGGATACAAAGAGAAATTCGATGTCGTGATCATAACCATAGGTGCGCTGTGCTGGTTTGATGATCTGAAAAGATTCTTTGCCGTAATCTCAAAGTGTATGAAGCCCGGTGCCGTTATCGTGATCAACGAACAGCATCCCTGCACAAATATGCTTGCTACAGCGGGAGAAGAGGTGTTTGATCCGGATCATAAACTGGAATGTCACTACTCCTATTTCGAACATGAATGGAAGAGCAACGGCGGAATGTACTATATAACCCAGAAGAGTTATCAGTCCAAAACATTCACCGACTATACACATTCTATGTCTGAGATCATAACCGGAATGTGCAGTAACGGTATTGTGATAACAGGTCTTCAGGAATTTGATTATGACATAAGCGGCGGATTCCCCGAGATTAACCATAACAGATATCCGCTTTCTATGATAATTGAAGGTAAGAAGTGTTAACAGGTACACGAATTCGTTCTTATTACAAGAGTAGTTGAGGTTAACCTATGCTTAAATATGTTGATCACATTTCACCCGAAGAATATATGGGATTAAGGAAAAAGGTCGGATGGGTGGAATTTCCCCTTGAGGAGGCAGCGAACTGTGTTGAAAATGCGTACATGGTGATCTGTGTCAGAAATGAAGAGGATAAAGCGATAGGCTTGGTCAGGCTTCTTTGGGACAGAGGTTATGTCGCATTTTTATCGGATGTTATAGTTGATCCTGATTATCAGGGCCGTGGAATAGGCAGAACACTTGTCGAAATGGTGATCAGCCGGATCAAAGATGATATGAAGCCCGGATACAAGGTTAAGCTGACTCTTAATTCGGCTAAAGGCAAGGAACCGTTCTATGAAAAGTTTGGCTTCAGGGTACGTCCGAATGATGATGCCGGTCCGGGTATGGATCAGTGGCTGACATTGGAAGATTGATTTATCAGGAGAATGATCTTCTGCTGTAGTAAGGATGGCTGGTATGAAACACAGAAAGGGTAAGAGATTGGTTATTGCAATTGTTGTTATCGCAGTTCTTGCGATCACCATAAAAATAATATTATTTCCTCCGGTAAAGGAAATCCCGGTTACGGGACAGTACCGGATTTCGTCTGAGGATTACTGGGTGACCGAGGATAAGGAGGATCCCTATTCCAAGGATGGAAGCTACAGACAGCTTCAGGTAAGAAAATGGTATCC
>JAGCRJ010000129.1 GCA_017964745.1 Lachnospiraceae bacterium | reverse complement strand
GATGAGATCGATGAAGAGAGAGCAAAGGCTGCTATGGAAAGAGCCAAAAAGAGACTCGAGAGCAAGACGGATGACGTTGATATGTCCCGTGAGGAAATGGCTCTTCAGAGAGCTATCACCAGAATAAATGCTCTTAAATGATCCGATAGACTGGTCGTTCAAATAGTATGATAAAAAGTCCGCGGTCTGCATCATAGACCGCGGCTTTGTTTTAATCTATACTATCCGTGTTATGAAGAAAATACTCATCAGGGCTCTTGTCTACATATTGGTATTCGTTTCGGCGGTACTGATATTCGGTAAGATCATGAGCCGCAAACAGGTGAATATGCTGGTCGATATGGACCCGGCGACCCAGCCGGTCATTTACATGTCCATAGGAGACATCAGATACAATATGCTTCCCGGCTACTGCAAGCCGAGAGATATTTCCTATGACAGGGATACCCTTACCTATATCGATGATTCGAGATGCGTTCCAATCACGATCGATACATTCGGAAGCAAGGTCTCCGAGGCGAGCTTTGAGCTCAGGAATATCGAGGACGGAAGGCTTATAGAAGAGGGCGGGACCGATCTTATCATGAACAATATCGGAAACCTTAAGGGCAAGATAGAGCTTAAGGACCTGATCACGGACGGCGCGGAGTATTCCCTTGAGATAATCCTTTCCATGGAAGACGGAAGGCAGATCTATTACTATACCCGTGTGATAAAGGGTGATAACGACCTTGCGTATGACAAGATAGCGTACGCAAAGTACTTCCATGACTGCCTCTTTGACAAGAAAGCGGCGGAAGGCATCAAGAAGCACCTTGAGACGAATTCCTCACTGAACGATAATTCCACCTTCGCATATGTGGACATCCATTCTTCATTTTCACAGATCACGTACGGCGACCTTGAGATAACGCCCTACGGTGAAGCGTGCATTTACCTGAAGGAGGACAGCGGAAGCGATGCCACCTTCTATACCGATTACATGCTCAGGAACGGTTACGGTAATTCGCTCACGGCTTACAAGGCTCATGAGGAGATCAAGGTAAGATTCACCCAGAAAGGCGTATATATCCTTTCCTATATCAGGACCATGGAGGAGATCGCCAATCCCGCCGATATGTGCGTGAACGATAAGATTATTCTCGGTATCGCGGATGAACGTCCCGAGATGATGGAGAGTCCCGACGGTAAATGTGTGGCTTTCGTTTCCGGCGGAAGACTCTTTATGTATAACGAAAATTCCGCAAAGCTCGCATGTGCATACAGCTTTTACGATTACGGCGTATTTGATGTAAGGAACATAAATGACCGTCACGACATAAGGATCCTCGATCTTGATGACGACGGAAATATGGTCTTTGCCGTTTACGGATATATGAACAGGGGAGCGCATGAGGGAGATGTCGGAATAACCTTCTATTCATATGAAGATGCGATAAATACCATGAAGGAGATCCTCTACATCCCGTATGACAAATCTGCGGAAATTCTTATGGAGGAGATGGGCAGACTCCTGTATATGAACGATGCGGGCCATATCTATATGACAATGGAAAACGCGGTGTTCAGGATAGAGCCCGATGAAAAGACGATAAGGCAGACCGGAATGTACTGGTCCGGTAACGCCCTTCAGACAAGCGACGACCAGAGACTGATAGTCACCATGGGAAATGACATCAATGTCACGGTTTCCGAGCTGACCGTCACGGATCTTGAGACCGAGGATTCCGTCAAGGTCAGTGCGGGCTCCGGCGAGTATATAAGGTTCCTCGGCTTCAGGGGCGAGGATATGATCTACGGTGTCGCAAGGCGGGGTGATGTCCAGACCGAGACCAGCGGAAACCTGCTTTTCCCGATGTACAGGATCTGTATCTGCGACGGAACCGGAAAACTCCTCAAATTCTACGAAAAAGAAGGATTTTATGTGACCGACGTTGAGATAGAGGATAACCGTATCCTTCTTACCAGACTCAGCGGAGGACCCGGAGAATACAAGGCCGCAAACGGCGACAACATCACCTTCAGCAGGGAAGACGAGACCGGAAGGAATGTTGTTTCGGTGGCGGTCATCGAAAAATTCGAAAGATATGTCCAGATACAGACGGCTTCGAACATCAAGGTTTCATCGCTCAAGGTGACGACCCCCGGTGAGATTGCGGAAGAGAGCGTGGTACTCGAGCCCGAGCTTTCGGATAATACCCACAGATTCTATGTCTACAGGGCTTCGGGAATCTGCGGCATCTATGTCACGGAATCCGCGGCGGTGGAAGCTGCCATGGATGTAGGCGGAACCGCGGTCGAAGAGAACGGTAACGTCATCTGGAAGTGGTCACCCAAAAAGAATGTAAACCAGATCCTTGAGATAAAGGAAAACGTAATAGACGAAGGCGAGAGCGCACTCAGCGTATGCATGGATGTCATGCTGGGATATGAAGGCATCATAAGGAATTCGGAGGTCCTGCTGATGTCCGGGGATTCCGTAAGCGACATACTTGCTGAAAATATGGACTCCGTCACGGTGCTCGACCTTACCGGCTGCCCGTTCGACAGTATGTATTTCTATATAGACAATGACATTCCCGTCATGGCAATGCTCCAGGGCGGCGGTGCGGTTCTTATAACGGGACATAACGAGAAGGAGCTTGTAATAATGGATCCCGCAACGGGAGAGCTCTATAAGAAGGACATCACGAAGATGAAAGAGATCTTCGAAAACAACGGAAACCAGTTCATAACCTACGCCTATGCCGGTTCCGAAGTATGGGCCGTAAAGACGGCGTAAAACAGAGGAAAGGTTCCTTTTGCTTGGCATAAAGGAGAAAAGAAATGGATAGTAATAATATCGGTGAACAGACAGCCGGAAAAGCAGCAAAAAAGAGTAAGGCACCGCTGATCATCGCGATACTTGCGGGATGCCTTGTCGTGATCACAGCGATAGTTGCCGTGCTTGTGCTCAATTCGCCTTCAAGAAGGCTGGAGAACGCGCTCGGAAGCGGAAGGGACAATGCGGCGAACGGCTATTATGACAGGGCTGAGCGTGCTTATGAAAATGCGCTTGAGATCGATCCCGAAAACCTCGAAGCCTACAAGGGGCTTTTTGATGTACTTATGGGAAGGGAAGATTTCGATGATATCGAGGACCTGTATGACGATGCATCGGATGCACTTTCAAAGAGTGACTTCAAGGATTTCGAAAAATATCTGATAAAAGAACTTGAATCCGCAATAAAAAAGGCGGTAAAGAACGAGGACTGGGAACTTGGTATGGATATTCTGGATGTGTACGTTGATCTGTGTGACGATCCGGATATGGACATTATCAATGAACTGGATCCTCTCAGCCATCCCGTATGGGCTGATCCTTCGGGGTCGGTCTCTCCTGCGGGATCAGATAATGGGACCACTCGCGAGCAGCTGGGGGATAAGTATGGATACGGCTACGATGTCGGCGAGATGATCCCTGATTTTACCTTCTATGATGAGGACGGTAACTATCACTCCATCAGCGAGTTTCAGGGCAAGGCCGTATACGTCAATTTCTTCACCACCTGGTGTACCTACTGCTTCTACGAGCTTCCGGATATGCAGGATGTTGCGGATGAATTCGGCGGAGATGCAGTGGTGATCATGATCGATCTCGATGAAGGACCGGAGCTGGGATTGCAGTACGCCGAGGATTATGATGTCGATCTTCCGATTTATTATATTGACGGCTGGGATCTTGAGGGCGGACTTTCGATAGAAGCGGTTCCGCTGAGCATAGTCATTGACAGATACGGCATGGTTTACGGAAACCATCTTGGTATGGCTGAATACGATTGGATGCATGATACCGTTGAAAATGCGGTAAACACTGCTTATTGATAATCCGGGATAACCGTATGAAAGATAAAAGGATCATTCTCACAGTCAAAATAGCGTTGATCGTCATTTCCGCAGCTCTTATCATCTTCGGAGCCGTTCGCGGAGGTATGAGGGATACGGAGAAAAAAGGAAGCGGCATCTGTCTGGAGTGCATAGGCCTTGGATAAGCGAAGGAAGATAACACAATTCTTAATAACGCTTCTCTACAATCCGCATCTGAGCAATTTTGTAAGCGGAAGGCTCCACACGGGAAAGTCAAAGGGAATCTGCGTGCCGGGGCTTAACTGCTATTCATGTCCGGCGGCGGGAGGCTCATGTCCCTTAGGTTCCCTTCAGCAGACTCTCGGCAATCTGAAAAAAGGAATAAATACCTACGTAATAGGTACTGTCCTTCTTTTCGCAGCGGTATTCGGAAGATTTGTGTGCGGATGGCTCTGTCCCTTCGGACTGCTCCAGGAGCTGATCCATAAGATCCCCGTTCCGAAGTGCATGAAGAGATTTAAGGTTTTGGGATGGCTCAAGTACGCAGTGCTGGTCGTGCTGGTCATCCTGTTTCCCATTGTTACATACATACAAAAAGGAATGGGATATCCCGCTTTTTGTAAGTTCATATGCCCGCAGGGAACGATCGGCGGACTGTTTCTGCTCCGTGCGAGCGAAACCCTGCGAGATCAGGCGGGGCTGATGTTTGTCATCAAGCTTCTTATCCTTGCCGGGATCGTCATCTGTTCCGCATTCATCTTCAGACCGTTCTGCCGTTTTATCTGTCCTCTCGGTGCCATATACGGGCTCTTCAACAGGATAGCCCTGATCCGTATAAAGTTTGACAAGGATACTTGTGTAGATTGCGGAACCTGTAAGAAGGCATGTCCCATGCGCCTCGATCCGGTAAAGGAATGCAACCACGCAGACTGCATCCGCTGCGGAAAATGCATTTCGGATTGCCCTGCAAAAGCGCTTTCCTTTTCACCAAATCTTGGAAAGAAGACTCAAAAACGTTAATCTGCACAAAAGGCAAAATGAACAAAGACCTGCGAACGGCGCAAACTCTAAATATAACGTGTGCAAAAAAAATAGCTTTTGAAAAAAGTGCCTGACTTTTCGGCACTTTTTCTATTGTATTCCCGTATCGGCATTACAATAATCGTACTCAACGCAATACAAACCGAATGATATAAGAAAAGAGTGAATCTTGAATATTAGCTAAAAATATATATAATAAAATTAGCTAATATAAAGGAGGTGCTCATATGGGTGGTGTTATGGCAACGGCAACCGAAATGCAGAATAATTTTGGAAAATACCTGGCGATGGTTCAAAACGGACAGGAAGTTATAGTGACACGAAACGGTAAAGAAGTCGGAAGATTTGTTCCGAGAAAGAAGGCATTATCTTATCTGACCGATTCGCTTACCGGGATTCTGAGCGGCAGATCGGATATTGACCTTGCAAAAGAGGAAAGACTTAAAGAGAAGTATGAAAATATTGGTTGATGCAAATGTGATTCTGGATATACTCCAAAAAAGAGAACCATATTATAAGGATTCCGCCACTGTTTCAAAGATGTGTGAAACGGATCTGACGGAAGGACATATATCTGCCCTTACATTTGCAAATCTTGTATATATAATGCGAAAGGAACTGGATCCGGACAGTATAGAACAGGTGCTAAAAACCCTGCTCATGATATTCCGGCTGGATGACCTTACACGTTCCGATATCTGTAATGCGGCATCCTTAAAGTGGAATGATTTTGAAGATGCGGTCCAGACGGTGATTGCCAAAAGGATAGATGCGGATTATCTGATCACACGAAATATAAAGGATTATGAAGGCGGTGAGATCAAGGCTGTAACACCGAAAGAATTCATCTCGGAATATAACAGGATCATAAAAAAGTGAGCTCATACCCGAACGGTATGAGCTCGCTTTTAATGTATTTATCCGAATATCTGCTTTCTTCTCGGATACAGGGCACTGTAAAGTACCAGGCCGATCACGCCGCAGCTTAAGATCTCGCCGATGCCTACAGTGAGCATGAAAAAGGGAATGGTTCCT
>JAGCRJ010000012.1 GCA_017964745.1 Lachnospiraceae bacterium | reverse complement strand
GTGAAAAGTATCTGATCAGGGGACTCAACCGTCATCAGAGCTACCCTTACGTCGGATATGCGATGCCCGATTCCCTACAGAAAGAGGATGCAAGAATATTAAAAGAAGAACTCGGAGTAAATGCCGTAAGAACTTCACATTATCCCCAGTCTCAAAGCTTCATCTCGCAGTGTGACAAGCTCGGACTCCTTGTATTTACCGAGATCCCCGGATGGCAGCATATCGGCGGAGAGGAGTGGAAGGAACAGGCGATCGCGAACGTAAGGGATATGGTGCTTCAGTACCGCAACCATCCTTCGATCATACTCTGGGGTGTAAGGATCAATGAGTCACAGGACGATCACGATTTCTATCTCAGGACCAACGAGTGCGCTAGAAATCTCGATCCTTCGAGACAGACCGGCGGTGTCAGATATCTGAAAAAGAGTGAGCTTCTTGAAGACGTATATACATTCAACGATTTCTCTCATACCGGCGGAAAGACGGACGGATGCCAGTCGAAGAAGAGCGTAACTTCCGACCCCGATAAGCCATATCTGGTAACGGAATACGGCGGACATATCTATCCCACCAAGAGCTTTGACGATGAGTGGCACAGAGCGGAACATTCACTCAGGCATGCGAAAGTTATAGATGATGTTGCCGGCAATCAGGACATCGCCGGAAGCTTCGGATGGTGCATGTTCGACTACAACACTCATAAGGATTTCGGAAGCGGAGACCGTATCTGCTATCACGGTGTCACCGATATGTTCAGAAATCCCAAGCTCGCCGCATATGTTTATGCCGCACAGAGCACCGCAAGACCCATTCTCGAGATTTCTTCCACGATGGATATAGGAGAGCATCCCGAGAGCAGGATCGGAGAATCGTGGATCTACACAAACGCTGAGAGCGTGAAGATGTACAAGAACGATATCCTGGTAAAGGAGTACTTTCCTTCGGATTCGCCTTACCGCAACCTGCCTCACGGCCCCATCCTCATTGATGATTATGTCGGTGATGCGATAAGAAAGGGTGAGGATTTCATTCCCGCACAGGCGGAGGATGTGAAGTTCCTTCTTAACCAGTACGCACTCTACGGAATGGATAATCTCGGACCCAAAGCCAAGGCAGTTGCTGCCAAGTGCCTGACCGTATACCGCATGACCATGGATGATGCGTATATGCTCTACGGCAAATACGTCGGCAACTGGGGAAATGATTCGGTTGTCTACAGATTTGATGCATACATCGGAGGCAAGCTCGTTAAGAGCGTTGTGAAGGAAGAGGTCAGATCCGTAACTATAGTTGCCGAGTGCTTCACTTCAGAGCTCGAGGAAAGAGATACCTACGATGCGACCGCAGTAAGGATCAAAGCTGTGGATCAGAACGGAAATCTTCTTCCATACTTCGGCGAACCGGTCCTTCTCAAGACGGAAGGTCCCGTCAAGGTCATAGGTCCCTCTGCAATCTCACTCAAGGGAGGCATGGGAGGCACATACTTAAAGACTATTGGTGAGGCCGGAGAAGCTTCGCTGCACATAGTCAGCATGCAGGCCGGAGAGGTTGTCATTCCTTTTAATGTAACCGTTAACAGAAGTGCCCAGATGTAGGCTGCGATCCGCAGCAGGCGTTCCGG
>JAGCRJ010000128.1 GCA_017964745.1 Lachnospiraceae bacterium | reverse complement strand
CCACCCGGCTGGTCTGCGGCACATGGACGGTCTGCTTAGTGCTGCTTGGTTCCCCACCTGACACGGTTCACAGTGTCGCACTGCGCAGGACCGGATGATGAGCTGCTGTCTGCACGCAACGAAACTATATTATAGATTATTGGGGTTTTAGTCAAGAGTCATGGTCCGTCCGGAAGCCACTGTATTGCTTTCAAAGTCGCTTTCGCTTCCTTTCAGACGCAGCGGTACGCTCGCTTTTGCTCGCCGCTAAGCTCGGAAATACGTCTCGCTAAGCGCCGGCGTCTTCTAGGACTTTGAAAGCAAATACAGCTGTCTTCCGGCCTATATGCATTGTATTTACTTGATATAAAAGGGAATAAATTATAATATTGTAGCAGTGTGTTGCTACAAATATATGAAGAGGTAAGAATTATGCTTGTACAGAAATATATAGATATGCTCGGTGCAAAGTCGGTCATAAGGGATCTTGCCGGTAAGGCTGCGGAGAGAGGTAAAGAGATAGGATATGAGAATGTTTTCGATTACAGTCTCGGCAATCCTTCGGTTCCCGCGCCTGCAGCTTATAACGAGTCGCTTGTAAGACTGATAGGGGAGCTTGATTCAAGGTCCCTTCACGGATATTCCCCGAACCCCGGACTTCCCGAGGCAAGGGATGCCGTAGCCGCATCGCTTGAGCGCAGGTTCGGCATACCTTATAAGAGAGAGCATATCTTCATGACCAGTGCAGCGGCTTCCGCACTTGCTCATGCATTCAGACTTGTCACCGAGCCCGGCGATGAGATCATTACCTTTGCTCCTTTCTTTCCCGAGTATCGTCCTTACGTTGAGATGACGGGCGCAGTGCTCAGGATCGTAAGCCCGGATACGGCATCGTTCCAGATCAATTTCGAAGAGTTCGAGAGCATGATAAATGAGAAGACCATGGCGATCCTCATCAATACTCCCAACAACCCTTCGGGCGTGGTTTATTCGGAGGATACCGTCCGGAAGCTTTCCGACATCCTCAGAAAAGCACAGGAAAAGCTCGGACATCCCATCTATATCATTTCCGATGAGCCTTACAGGGAGATCGTATTTGACGGAAAAGCAGCACCCTGCATTTCAAAGTTCTACGACAACACCATCATGTGCTATTCATTCTCCAAGTCACTTTCGCTTCCCGGAGACAGAATAGGATACATGGCGGTAAATCCCGCCGCAGAAGGCGCCGACCTTATGGTCAATATGGCGGTCCAGATCTCCAGGGGGATCGGACACAACTGCCCCACATCCCTTATGCAGAGAGCGGTTGCGGAGAATATCGATCTTACCGCGGATCTTTCCGTATATGAGACCAATATGAACCTCATCTATGACAAGCTTGTCGAACTCGGCTTTACCGTTGTGCGTCCCGGCGGAACCTTCTACATCTTCCCCAAGGCACTTGAGGCGGATTCCGTCGCATTTGCACAGAAAGCACTGAAGTACGATCTTGTCCTTGTTCCCGGTGACAGCTTCGGCGCACCCGGATATTTCAGAATGGCATACTGCATCGATACCGAAAAAGTAAAGAGATCCCTTCCCGTACTCGAGAAGTTCGTAAAGGAAGAATACGGTATCTGAAAAGGAGAACGTGATGTACAAAGCCGGACTTGTTCTTGAAGGCGGCGGAATGAAGGGCATCTTCACTGCCGGAGTTCTCGATCTTCTCATGGACAAAAACATAATGTTTTCCGATATCTACGGAGTATCCGCGGGAGCATGCCACATGACCAGCTATATCTCGGGTCAGAGAGGCAGGGCATACGATATCAGTATCGACTACCTCGATACCAGATGGTACTGCGGAATTCCTTCTCTTCTTTTTACCGGAAATCTTTTCAACACCGATATTGCTTACGGTCTTATTCCGAATGACCTCAATCCCTTCGATCACGATGCATATGAAAGATACGAAGGAAACGCATATTCCGTGGTTACCGATGTGGAGACCGGCGAGCCCGCATATCTCCGTATGAAGTCGTGCAGGGGCAGGAACATGGATAAGCTCCGCGCATCGGCGTCCCTTCCGCTTGTTGCACGCATGGTCGAAGTGAACGGAAGGAAATATCTGGACGGCGGACTCAGTGACGCCATCCCTCTCGAAAGATCCATAATGAGCGGCAATGCCAAAAATCTCGTTATCCTTACCAAGGAAGTCGGATATGTAAGAACTCCGATATCCGAGCGTACGCTGGCGCTTCTCAAGATCAGATATGCTTCCTATCCCCATATCTGGAAGCTTATGAGAAACCGTGACATCAGATACAACAAGCAGCTCGCATTTGTGGACCGTATGGAAAAGGAAGGAAAGGCATTCGTACTGCGTCCCGATCACAAGAGCGATACAAAGCGCATAGACAAGGATCCCGATCATCTTAAGCTCCTGTATAAAGAAGGCTATGATATGGCCCTCAAAAACTACGACCGTCTGAAGGAATATCTCGAGTCGTAATTTACGACATGTATGTCATAATCGCGCTGAGTTCGATCCGAAAACTGTCTGTGCACAACTCCCCAAATAGTGCGAATTTTTCTTTAAATATCGGCATTTTGCGTTGACAAAAACCATTTGTTATATTAAACTCGGTTTTACGGGGAAAGAATCCTCTGAGGAGTTATGAATTTTTTTATGTAGGTTAGAAGGGAGAAATATTATGGCAGTCGAAAAGAAGTCTATCGCTAAGCCTGAGGCAGTTAAGGCTGAAGCTCCTGCAAAGGCAGCAGCCAAGAAGCCCGCAGCTAAGAAAACCGCAGCTAAAAAGCCCGCAGCAGCAAAGAAGCCTGCAGCAGCCAAGAAGCCCGCGGCAGCCAAGAAGGATGTCAAGGCAAAGGTTGTTCTTCAGCTTGGTGAGAGAGAATATACCGAAGCAGCTCTTGTAAAGATCGCTCAGGACGTCTGGAAGTTCGATCTCGGCAAGGATCCCGCAGAGCTTAAGAAGGTTGAGCTCTATGTAAAGCCCGAAGAGAACAAGGTTTACTATGTTATGAACGGCGAGAGCGGAGACTTCAATATCTGACAGATAAATAATGTATATACCCAGACCGTTCCGGATTTCCGGAACGGTCTTTTTTGTTCTTAATATATATTTCATAAATGATGTGTTGACACATCGGATGCATAGTGATAATTTAATTCTTGAGGATGTTAGCACTCTAACTAAATGAGTGCTAACAATTAGAGAAAGGGGTACGGGTATGGAAATGGATGAAAGAAAAGCCACTATATTGCAGGCCATCATCCGAAATTATCTTGAGACCGGAGAACCGGTCGGCAGCAGGACCATATCCAAATACACGGATCTCAACTTAAGCTCCGCTACCATCAGAAATGAGATGGCGGACCTTGAAGAGATGGGATATATAATCCAGCCCCATACGTCCGCGGGACGTATTCCTTCCGACAAGGGATACAGGTTCTACGTGGACACCATGATGGAAGCCAAGGACAGGGAGATATCCGAGATGAAGAAGGTCCTGATCGAGCGTCAGGACAAGCTCGAGGATATGCTCAAGGGCGTGGTAAAGCTCCTTGCCAGGGATACGCAGTATGCATCCCTTATCACGGCTCCCAGCATAAGTATGAACAAGCTCAAGTTCGTACAGCTTTCGAGGATCGATGATGAACATCTTCTGGCTGTTATCGTAAAGGAAGGAAATGTCATCAGGAACAAGGTCATCGAAACGATCGAACCTCTCAGCGAGGAAACGATACTCAAGTTAAACCTTATGCTCAACACACAGCTTTCCGGAATGAGCATGGATGAGATCTCACTGAGCATGATCACGGGACTTAAGGTCCAGGCGGGAAGCCATTCCTCAGTCATCGCGGATGTGATCGATGCGGTAGCCGAGGCTATATCCGCAGAGGAAGACCTCAAGGTTTACACGAGCGGTACCAACAATATTCTCAAGTATCCCGAGCTTTCGGATAATTCCGAGAAGGCCGGACACCTGATCAACACCTTCGAAGAAAAGGAAGGGCTCGAGGAACTGATGAGCACCGAACTTTCCGGGGATGACGGTACGGGCATCCAGGTTTACATCGGAAGCGAGAATAAGGTCGAGGGAATGGAAGACTGCAGTGTCGTCACAGCCACATATGAGCTCGGCGGCGGCATGAAGGGAACGATCGGAATAGTCGGACCCAAGAGAATGGATTATGACAAGGTTGTCGGAACGCTGAAGTCACTAAAGAGCGGACTCGACGATCTGTACAAAAAAGACAATTAGAAAGGACCGTTTAGGAAATGAGCGAAGAAACTACGGATAAGGTAGTAAATAAGGATACGGGCGAAACCGTAACGGAAGAAACTCCGGACGTCGAAGAAACCGTTAATGAGGGTCCTGCGGCAGAAGCTCCCGAAGAGGAGGCGGCAGGCACCGCGGAAGAAACCGAAAGCGGCGGGGAAGCGGCTTCGGAAGACAGCTCCAGGAAATCCCGCGCCGAGAAAAAGGCCGAGAAGAAAGCCCAGAAGACCGATAAGGAAAAGGAAGCCCTGAAAGCAAAGGTCGAAGAGCTTGAAGACAAGACCAAGAGGCAGCTTGCGGAGTTCGAGAATTTCAGGAACCGTTCCGAAAAAGAAAAAGCGCAGTCCTTTGACAGAGGCGCAGCTTCCGTTCTCGAGAAACTCCTTCCGGTCGTGGATAACTTCGAAAGAGGTTTTGCGGCGGTAGAGGAAGAGGACAAGGACGACGCATTCGTAGTAGGAATGGACAAGATCTACAAGCAGCTCATGGATGAGCTCGACAAGATGGGAGTTAAGCCCATCGAGGCGGTCGGCAAGGAATTCGATCCCGCATTCCACAATGCGGTGATGCAGACCGAAAGCGACGAATATGAGTCGGGATACGTCGCACAGGAACTTTTAAAAGGCTACACATATCACGATACCGTATTAAGACACAGCATGGTGTCGGTGGTTCAATAAATAACAACATCCTATAAATGGAGGAAAATACTATGAGCAAGATAATCGGAATCGACTTAGGAACAACAAACAGCTGCGTATCCGTAATGGAAGGCGGAAAGCCCACCGTTATCGCTAACGCAGAAGGCGCAAGAACTACCCCTTCGATCGTTGCATTCACCAAGAACGGTGAGAGACTTGTAGGTGAGCCGGCAAAGCGTCAGGCTGTCACCAATGCGGACAACACCATTTCATCCATCAAGAGAGATATGGGTACCGACAGAGGCCGCAACATTGACGGCAAGAAGTATTCACCCCAGCAGATCTCCGCAATGATCCTTCAGAAGCTTAAGGATGATGCTGAAGGTTATCTCGGTGAGAAGGTTACCGAAGCAGTCATCACCGTACCCGCATACTTCAATGACGCACAGCGTCAGGCAACCAAGGATGCAGGTAAGATCGCAGGCCTTGATGTAAAGCGTATCATCAACGAGCCCACCGCAGCAGCACTTGCATACGTACTTGATAATTAAAAAGAGCAGAAGATCATGGTATACGACCTTGGCGGCGGTACCTTCGATGTATCCATAAT
>JAGCRJ010000011.1 GCA_017964745.1 Lachnospiraceae bacterium | reverse complement strand
TAGAAGCGGCGAGTATAGGAAGCGCAGCATTCTTTGCTCCGCCGATCTCAACCTCTCCTACCAGTGAATTTCCACCGTGAATAAGGTACTGTTCCATGAAAACCTCTTTAATGGTTCAAAGTTTTACATACGCACTGACTTTACCACAAAACGGCCTCAATGTCCAGTCGGTGACCAATCCGCCTTGATCTCCGCATAGGCTTTTTCTATGATTCCGCCCACATATCCGCCGATATTTTTGAGGGTTTCCTTGTCCAGGGACTTGGGATCCACAGGGTCACAGAACTGCACAATGACATAAGAACCCTTCATCAGGTGCTTTTTCATTATATGGTCCGTTCCGACTATGGCCATGGGCTGGATAAGGACATTTCCCTTGGTTGCGATCTTAAAGCTTCCGTTATGCATCGGAAGGAGCTTATCCGAATCGATATCCTTGTTTCTGGTACCCTCGGGGAATATCAGGATGGAGGTTCCGGTCTTGACCATCTCAATGGCTTCAAGGATGACCTGAAGACCCTTTTTGGTATTGCTTCTGTCCAGGAACAGACAGCGGAGAAGCATCATCCATATATTGAGAAGCGGGATCTTCTTTGTTGACTTCTTGGCAATAACGCCTGTGGGACATTTGCACAAGGGGTATCCGACCACTATATCGAACAGGCTCCTGTGATTTCCGACATACAGGAGTGCTCCGTCCTTAGGTACCTTCTCCCGGCCCCTTACCTCGAGCCTGATGCCGCATACATGGCTGACACTCCTGAAGCCCCACATGACCGTTGCATTGGCCAGTTTATCGGCTCCGGAGGGATTGAATCTTCTCATTATCGCGCACACGATCATAAGCGGTATCGTGAACACAAGAAAGAGTCCAACGTATATTGCGGTAAGAACAAGTCTGATCATTTCAATTCACCCTGCTTTTATTGACTTTCTGTTAATTATATTTTTCCGTCCCTCTCCAGCGCTGCCATACAGCTGTAGATCAGGAAGTATGCACCCTCGGTACCGGCATCCGGTTCATAAACCGATGACTCGACATTCAGGCCCGAAAGATAATGGAGCATCATCTGCATAGTACGGTCGTATTCATAACCCTTAAGGATGTAATTGGCGCACATCAGGGTTCTGATATAACCGATCATCTCATCGTTTCCGCCGGTCTGCGAATACATGGGATCGGTTATCTCTCTTTTGCGGTTATTGATCGACTGTGCATCGGCCAGGATTGAATCCACCAGCATATCGCACAGTTCCTTATCAACCGTTTGCCTGGTGACTATATAAGTCATGGCACCGTACATATATCCTTCATCGGGATGAACATTCCCCGACGAAAAGAATTCCTTATAATTCACGAGCTCCGCTTCGTAAGCGCTTTCTCCGGATGCCCTGTAGAGCTCTGCCAGTGCCCTGAAAGCAGCGGAATCGCTCTTTACCACATTTCCGCTCTGTAAATAGATGGATGATGCCTTCTGAAGGCATTCCGTGGCAAGTGCGCTGTCATAGCTTTTGTAAAGGAAACTGAATTTCGCAAGTATCGTGGAATAAACAACTGCTTCGGTACCGACGCTTCCTTCGTAATCCCTGCCGGATATCCAGTCCCTCACGCAGACAAGCTCATCGGGTGCTCCCGAGACCACGCCCGCATCAGACTGATCCTGAGGATCCGAAAGCATATCGCCATACCATTCATATGCCTGCAGATAATCGAGAACCGTCACCGGATCCGCGCTCAGATCCCTGCAGCTTTCGATGATCGTTTCCTTTGTTTTATCGGAAAGCTGTCCGTAAAGATCCTCCGATATCCGGAAAACCTCGGAACAGCCGTAGGTTTCACATTCCACGCGGTAATAGCCCGGCGTGGCCAGATCCGAAAAATCACCTACCAGAAGCAGGTCATTTCCCTTGGCCTGCGAAAATACGCCTTCATACACGGTCTCGTCCGAATCCATATCCACGATACGGAAAGCTTCCACCGCACCGGCTCTGTCATTCATCCTGAGATAGGCATATTTCTCCGAACCCTGTGAATATCCCTCAAGATCGGTCATCACATTCGGAAAAGAGGACGGTACGACAAAATCAAGGACCGCAACAGGTTCCATGCTTCTTCCGCCGATATGTCCGTTCCGGGAGCATGCACCCAGAACAAGTATCTGGCACAAAAAAAGTGAGACGTATGAAATTGTATGTCTTTTCATACGCCCCACCTCATCTCCCGTATTCCAAACACACGGGTGTATTGTACCACTTATGCGGTCCAAAAGTCCATTAACTGACCAGATCGATCTGCTGCACCGTTCCCGCTCTTCCGTCCTCAAAAAGGAACATTCCGGTCGACCGTATTACCGCATTTGTTTTGTTCGTTTCATTCTTCAGTGAAAATTCGGTATCGGCATTCATGAGATTGATCGCACCGACTCCCGCATCCTTAAGTGAAAGAAGTCTGTCTCCCGCAGGATCCCTGACCCATACCTTAAGCTTATCGAAGATGTCATCGTCTTCATCGATCCATCCGTCTCCGTCAGAATCATGGGCGGAAAGTTCCTTAAAGCCGTTGCCCGTCTTTGTCCCGAACAGTTCGGTCCCGTCACCGATCATGCCGTCACCGTTTTTGTCCAGTGCAAGGAATCCGTTGTCACCGGTAAGAGAACTGATGAATTCCTTCTCACCGTCACCGTCGAGATCGAACCAGAAATTCTGATCAGATACTGATGTGACATCACCGCCCAGATTGATCACGAGCGGATCGATGCAGTGAACATCTCCGGCATTCAGAAGATTCTCCGCAAGACTTTCAAAACGCCTGCTCATGCCCACGTTTATGTCAAACCCTATCTCCCTTCCGTCAGCGCATATAGCCTTGCCCCTGGCGGTAAAGCTTGTATCTTCGGATTCAAAAGAAAAATCTTCCTGTACATAATCCGTTCTTAACAGCTTTACCGGAGAAAGATTCATTCCGTTTACGCTGTACGCTTCACCGTATGCGGGCCGCGTGTTCCAAGCGGTATTGTACCTGTCGGTGCAGCCTGCCATCATCTCCCTTATCCTTTCCCTGAAATCTTCGAACAGAAGAGAAAAGATATAAAGAGCAGACATCTTCTCGACATACTCATTGCCCGGAGAATAGCTCCGCATCGGAACATTTATCCGTGAGTATCTTCCGACGGAGAGATTTCCTATCATATCATCGAACGTTACTTCTTCTTTCTCACCTTCTTCCGCGGCTTCCTTCGTTTCCTCCTTTCCGGAACTGTCGTACTTTCCGAGAAGCGTATCAAGGAACGAGCCCTGCTTCGATACACCTCCCTTCAGGCCGTCATCAGTTACCTCCGTTGTTCTGAAGCTCCTTGCTGAATAATTCACAGCACTAAAGCTGCGTTCGGACTCCATTCCTGTGACCGAACCGTTGATCTTCAATATGTTCTCCTTTCTTTTTTCACAGAAAAAAAGCAACAAAAATAACGCTCTCCGGGATTCCGGAGCTGCACCCCGGGACCGTTTAAGGTCCATCTGAATCCTTTCTGCGTCTGCTTTCCTGTCTGTGTGGTTTTTTCAAAGCAAAAGAGCAGAGGCTGTTTTGCTTCTGCTCTTTATATCGGCATATTCCGTTTAAAGGATTAGTCCTCTTCCTTTTTTTCTCCGGTGGGGAACTGTATGATGTCCCCGCCCTCCATGGCTTCCATTTTCTTCGTTGCTTTTTCGAGCCTTGCTCTTGCTTCCCGGGCTCTCTTTGCAACTATGTTCATCATGAGACTCTTGGGTATCACGATGTTTTCCATGAAAGGATTGATGACAATTCCGTAGGTCGTATTCTCGGATCCGTCGGGACCGGGAGTCAGGACAAACTTCGCCAGATCCGCAAGCTTTACCGTGACCGCTTCCGAGACAAAGTCCTCGGGAAGTTTCGATGCGCCCTCAAGCTTTCTTGCCTTTTCGAGTGCGGCATTGTCGGTGAACACGACGAAAAATCTTCTTCCGTCCGCACCTGTAAGCACGGGGAAACGGACAGTGTGTTTCTTGTCCATGAGCTTTTCGCCGTCCGGTCCGACCTCAGCCTTAACATCGGCGGGAGCAAGGAGCTCCGCACTGTCGAGCTGTTCAAGGAACATGACCTGATGTGCGGGATCCGGATTCTTTCCGTCGGACTTGATG
>JAGCRJ010000127.1 GCA_017964745.1 Lachnospiraceae bacterium | reverse complement strand
GCGGTCTCATAATTGGTCTGGGCAAGCATATAATTGTCCTGGGCAAGCTGATAGTTCTGCTGAGCCAGGTCATAATTCATTCTGATCTGCATAAGGCTCCATACAAGGTATGCCATGATGCAGAGACCCGCACATGTGGATATCGTTCCGATTATCGCATTTCTTCTTCTTTCATACTGTCTTCTTCTCTGAACAAGCTCATCATATGAGCATCCCAGAAGTGAAGCCGCAAGTCTGGGAAGCTCCACCTTGCGCGCCTTTTTTATTCCGATCCTGTAATCACAGCTGAGGGGCTCGATGAGCGCTTCCCTGGTTTCCGTGGTTCCGTCGGCCTTCTTTATTGTTATCGTGTCATGCTGCAGGATGTCGGGTATGACATCCTCGGGCTCACCGTCGACAAGAACGGTGAAGATCTCTTTTTTTGTATGGTACTTAAGGAAGGTCTCGATCTCCTTCCTTACCCATATCGATTCATTCGTCCTGGTCGAGCATATAACGATCAGGTTATCCGAATTCTTGATAGCTTCATCTATATCGTCGTTAAGGTCCGCAGTGATGGGAAGTTCTTCCTTATCGCGGAATACTCTCTCGAATCTCTTGACCCCTGTCTTCTGCTGAATGGCAGGCGGAATCTTGAATCTTTCAAGCGATTTCTGCACTTCCGAAGCAATCTTGATATCTTCGGGAGCGTGTCTGTATGAAATAAACGCATTGTACTTATTTGCCATGTAATGATCCTCCGGGCGAAAAGCTGCACATACATAGTTATTATACCACGTGATCGTCCTGTTTTTTATAACTCTGAGTGATTATTTGACACCAAAATATAACTTCTGCCGTATGGAATCTGTATTTTTCCTTCTTTACCATCTATATAGACGGTCAAATCTGCCGTTTCGTCACATTGAAATGTATATAGAGGGGGAAACCATATGGATTTTATTGTGAACGGAATACTCTGTGAAACCCGTCCGGAAAAGACAAAAGAAGAAAAGCTCCGGGAAATAATGATCTTTCTCGACCGCAGATACGCCGAGAAGAGATCCGCGGGAACCGGACCGGGATTGCAGGATGCAAGGATCACTCTGGGAAACAGCGTAAGGGCGGTTCGTGAAGGCATAAGACACACGCAGGAAGAGCTCGGCATGGTACTCGGCATAAAACAGGCGGAAGTCTCCTATATTGAAAACGCGTGCAGGATGATAACCATCCAGGAGATCCTGAATCTCTTCGATTATGTACCGGACATCAACAAAGAAGTCTTTTTCGGGGGAAGAAGCAGATTTACAAGGCCGACGGACCAAAAATACATCTATGTATGCTCCCTGCTGAACCAATACGGTTTCGAATGCCTTAGTGACCAGCTGGATCTTCTTATGGGGCATCCGAGATATCACATTTAACGGAAAGGAAAGAATATGCGCTTTGAAAACAGGGAAGATCCCATGTTATGGATAAACAGGGCAAAGAACGGATATTACGATGTGCGGGAAAGCCTGTGCGTTACCGGCTCCGCGCCGAAAGGAAGAATTGTTCCGAGGATCTCAGACGTATCAATGATAAGAAAAGGAATCCTGGTAAAGCTCAACAGATATGCATACCAGGACGGCGATCACCTTCTGATCCCTGTAAGTCGCGATGAAGCCGCGGGTTGGAATGTTCCGCTGAATGCGATCTTCAAGGATGCCATAGTAAGCACCTCGCTCCTGTTTCCGCCGAAGATATACGACCTGAAAACCGGAAGCTATGTCGATTATCCGCATGAAACGTCTTTTTCGTCCGGCGGATATGATTACGAAAATGATGCTTCACAGTCCATGGCCGCGGAAAGCATGAGGTCATACGACTCGGTACCGTCCGGCCCCGTTTTCAGCGCTCCGGGCCCGCACACAGACAGCCCTCCCAAGTATATGCCTTCCGCGGAAAGTTCCGGTCTCAGGCTCATAGTCAGCACCTCTCCGATCGTCGGGGATACTCCCATCCTTTATCCGGACCTGCTCTTCATCCTCGGAAGGACAATAAAAAAGGATCCTACGATCCTTATATGCGAACCCGGAAAGCTGTTCGTGTTCGACGACCCCGACAGAAGGGCTATCGAAAAATATATAGAAAACTATAAAAAGAGATTCGGCATAACCACACCGGATCCCCGAATCTACAAATACCTCAGAAAGAACAAGCAGCTTTTGGACAACACATCCGTAAAAGAAGAACCTGATAACGAACTTCCCAAAGAATCAAATATCCCCCGGGGCAGCATAGCCAGCGCCTGGGGGGATATGGAAAGCAGAAACAGATTACTTGATTGGAAAAGAAGATACGGTAAAGGAAGTGATACGATCAGCTGAAAGCTTCAAGCTGGGACTCGCAGAGTCTTCTGTAATTGCCGTTTTCTATCTTCATGAGTTCCTCGTGGGTTCCCTTTTCCTCTATCATTCCGTGGTCGACATACATGATGCAGTCGGCATTCCTGATGGTGGAAAGTCTGTGTGCGATGATGAACGAAGTTCTTCCCTTGAGCATCCTTGCAAGACCCTCCTGGAGAAGTATCTCGGTCTCGGTATCTATCGCAGCGGTAGCTTCGTCGAGGATGAGGATCTTGGGATCCGCGAGAACCGCTCTCGCAAAGGAGATAAGCTGTCTCTGGCCGGCTGACAGTCTCGAGCCTCTTTCGTTGACCTCGGTATCATAGCCCTTCTCGAGTGACATTATGAAGTCATGAGCGCGTACGGTCTTGGCTGCCTTTATTACATCCTCATCCGATGCATCCTTGTTGCCGTAGCGGATATTATCCATGATCGTTCCGGAGAAGATGAACGAATCCTGCATCATTACACCCATCTGTGTTCTGAGGGACTTTATCGTCACATCCTCTATATTGATCCCGTCGATAAGAATCTGTCCCGAAGTGACATTATAAAACCTGCTGATAAGGTTTACGATCGTGGTCTTGCCGGCACCCGTGGGTCCGACTATCGCATAGCTTTCTCCGGGCTTAACCTTGAATGAAACACCGTGGAGAACCTCCACGCCGTCCTCATACGCGAACTTGACGTCCTTGTATTCGACTTCACCCTTGATCGCAGGCATCTGTCCGGCACCCTCTTTATCCTTTACAAGTACGGGTGCATCAATGGTCTCGAATATTCTTTCAAGATATGACACCGCTGTCAGAAGAGAGTTGTAGAAATTCGCAAGCGTCATTATGGGCTGCCAGAATCTTGATGCGTATCCGGCAAAGGCTATGAGAAGGCCCGCGGTAATCGTCACGTTGCCCCTTGCGAGCCAGCCTATTCCGAGGACATATATGACACTGGCGGAGATGACGTTTATGTTGTTGATCACAGGCCAGAGTATGAAATTGTACTTAACCGCGGTAAGCCACGATTTCTGTGCTTCCTTGTTGAGGGTATTGAAATAGTCGGTATTGTATTCCTCTCTTACGAAGGACTGGGTTACGCGGATCCCGTTTACGGATTCGGCGATATACGCGTTCAGATTTGACTGCTTATTGGACTGGATCTGCCATGCCTTGTGCTGCCTGCTCTTGATGAACACGATGATAAATACCAGTACCGGCATTCCGCACAGAACGATCAGGGTAAACCTTACATCGAGATAGAGCATATATACGACAATGAAGATCATCGAGAAGATATCCGTGATCGTATTGACGATACCGTTGGACAGAAGATCCGACAGGTTGTTTACATAGTTTACGACTCTTACCTGGATCTTGCCGTGGGGCTTGTCATCAAAATAGGAAAAGGGGAGCTCCTGCAGATGGATGAACAGTTCTCTTCTGAGATTGTAGATGACACCCTGTCCGACCTGGGATGTGAGCTTTATCTTGGCTCTTGTGATAAGTGCACACACCACGGTGATAACGAAAGTAAGTACCGAATAAAATATTATCTTTTGTATCGCTTCATTCTCACCCAGGCCGTTTCCGAAATTCGATTCGGTAACAATGTCCATGACATTCTTCATAAAAATGGGAATGAGCATTGAAAGTCCGCTCGAGACGATCATGATGCCGACCGCGAGCGAAAGCTTTCCCTTGAAGGCACCGACATACTTTCCCAGCCTCTTAAGCTGTTCCAGGTCAAATGACTCCTCTAAGTATTCGTCTTCGTTTATCTTATTTCTTGCCATTTTAATTCTCCGTCATACTAACGGTTCAATATACATCCGGAAGCCTTATGCGGTCTGTGCCTTGAGATTGCCCAGCTGGTGCTCATAAACGGTCCTGTAATAGCCTTCCTCTTCCACCAGTTCCTTGTGGGTTCCCTGCTGGGTGATCCTTCCGTTTTCGACAACGAGTATCATATCCGCATCCTTGAGCGAGGATATACGCTGTGCGATAATGAACACCGTCTCGTTCTCAAGAAGCTTGAGATCCTTCTGGATCTGGGATTCGGTCTCCATATCGACCGCGGATGTCGTATCGTCGAGAATGACGATCGCAGGCTTCTTAAGGATTGCCCTCGCGAGTGCTATCCTCTGTTTCTGTCCGCCCGAAAGACCTATTCCTCTTTCACCGACAACAGTGTCATATCCGTCGGTCATCTCACCTATGAAACCGTCCGCATCCGCCATCTTGGCGGCCCACTTGACCTGTTCGAGAGTACAATCTGGATCTCCGTATGCGATATTTCCTTCTATCGTATCCGAGAAAAGGAAGACATCCTGCATGGCAAGTCCTATTCCGTCACGGAGCGTATGAAGTTCCATGTCCCTTACGTCCGTTCCGTCGACAAGGACCGCTCCGTCCGTAACATCATAGAATCTGCAGATAAGGTTCATGATCGTGGTCTTGCCGGATCCGGTGGCACCGAGTATTCCTATCGTCTCGCCCTGTCTGACCTTGAACGAAACATGGTCCAGTATCGGCTCACCCTCCACATTGTAGGAAACATCCTTAAACTCGACTTCGCCCTTTATCTTCTTTTCATTCTTTGGCTTGGAAGGATTGGTGATCTTCGGCTTTTCGGATACCGTCGTATAGATCTTCAAAACGGATGTCGTAAATCTCTGGTAGTCATTGATCAGCCATCCGAACATTCTGAGCGGCATGTTGAGCATCCACAGGTATGAATTGACGATGACCATGTCTCCGAGAGTCATCGCGCCCTTTACGCACATTATTCCTCCGACCAGCATCAGGATAACGGTAAGCATCGACGCACACACTTCGAAAACGGGAACGTACTTGGTCCATACCTTGGCCGCATCAAGCTCCGCATCGCGGTATGCCGCATTCTCAACATCGAATTTCTCTATCTCATAGTCTTCCTTGGCAAATGCCCTTACGACACGGTTTCCGCTGATATTCTCCTGGGCGAATGCATTGAGCGATGAGAATCTGTCCCTGATCTTCATGAACTTCGGCTTAATGGACTTGGACTGAAGATAGGTTACAAATGCACTGATCGGAAGAACGGTCATCATCGCGATTCCGATCCTCCAGTCGACCGAGAAGATCATTACAAGAGCTATCACGAAAAGGAGGACGTTTTCATAAATGGAATAGATAACGTAGGCGACGAAATGTCTTATCGCCATCATGTCTCCGGTCTGGCGGCTCATCAGGTCACCGGTCCTGTTCCTGTTGTAAAAGGAAAAATCTTTCTGAAGGAGACTTCTGTATACTCCGTCCCTCATGTCGTAAAGCATATCCTGGGAGCATGTCTCAAAAAGCCATTGGGAAATAAGCCTGATGACGGCTCTGACAAACTGACAGCCTATCATCAGTGTAACGGCAAGAGGAAGGATCCCCATTCTTTCGGCAATTCCCTCACCGTCTCCGATAACATCATCAACTATGATTCCCATGATCTTGGGATTTATTATGTTGAGGACCGCACAAACGGTTACAAGGACCAGTCCCACCACTTCCTTCCATTTATACTTGGTAAGGTAACGGTAGAACCATTTCATGGCTCTCTTCCATTCGGGATCATTAAGTCTGTTTTTCATCGAAAACCCCTTAAAACAAATCTCCGGGTACCGGTCCCGGACATGTCATCTGTTTTCATATACATTTGATATTAAGGCAATCTATCATAAATACAATGATTTAATGTGCTTTATACTTGACTTTTTCTGCTTTGAAGTGCCAGAATCATTGTATGATCAGAATTCCCTATGCAGGCTACAATTACTATCATGAGAACGGCTGGGAGATAAACCGCCCCGGCGGAACGAACTTCTACAGCATAATCATGATCAGAAATCCGTTTTATTACGAAGCGGACGGTGAGACGCTCTATGTCGACCGGCCTGCTTTTCTGTTCTTCAG
>JAGCRJ010000126.1 GCA_017964745.1 Lachnospiraceae bacterium | reverse complement strand
CGCATTGATTCATACAAAGGGCGCGTTATCGGCAGCTTGGACTTTGACGGCTCTGTGAAAGAAGAGACGGCAAAGCTCGAAACCGGAGTGATCGGAAAGCATGCCGTTTACTTTGAATTCCTGTCAGAGGATGAGAACGAGGCATATATATTCGACAGATTTACTTTTGACAGATAATCCTTTTTCAAACTAACAGGAATCGTATGAAGACAAGAGATGAAGTGATAAGCTTTGGTCTTTCTTTTCCGGATGAGGATGTAAAAAGAATGATCGCGGAAAGCTATGATCTGGTAACCGACTCACCGACGAAAAGGATCTATGAAGCGGTCAAAAGAATTCCCAAAGGATATGTGGCAACCTACGCCCAGGTCGCGGAAATGGCAGGTGACAGAAAAATGGCAAGGGCGGTGGGGAATGCCCTTCACAAGAATCCGGATCCATCGACCATTCCCTGTCACCGCGTTGTGAACGCAAAAGGAGAGCTTGCCGGAGAGTATGCATTCGGCGGTGCATGGAAGCAGGCGGAGATTTTGAAGAAAGAGGGCGTTGAATCCGAGAACGGGAAGGTTGATCTTAAAAAGTACGGATTTAATTATTCCACAGATATGATAAAGGAGGATACTTAGTCTTCGTTAATCCGTTGCTAAAAGCGGAGGTATGAACATATAATAAAAGAAGCATCAACAACTTTAAGGTGTGCGGAAAAGGAGGTTAATTAAATGTTCAAGAACGCAAAGGAAGTCATTAAATACATCCGGGAAAACGAAGTCCGGATGGTGGATTTCAAGATGGTTGACATTAACGGAGCCTATCGTCATGTGACGATTCCCGCTGCAGAGTTTTCCGAGGACCTCTTAAAAGACGGTGTCGGATTCGATGCATCCAACTACGGATACGCCGTGGTGGAAAAGAGTGATATGGTGTTCATACCCGATGTCACAACCGCAATGATAGATCCTTTTTGCGAAATTTCCACATTATCCATGTCGGGTAATGTAATGATCATAGATTATCCCAACAACAGACCGCTTCCCCAGTATCCCCGCAATATTATGCTTGCTGCAAGGGATTATATGAAGAAAACGGGAATAGCCGATAAGATGCTTATCCTTCCCGAATTTGAATTTTATCTTTTTGATGAGGCCGGCTGGAAGCTTGACGGACAGCACCAGGAAGCTTTTGTGGATTACGAACAGGCGCACTGGAACAGCGACAGCCAGACACAGGGAAATGTAGTTCCTTTTCAGAAAAACTATCATGTCGCGAAGCCGTATGACACAACCTACGATTGCCGAAGCGAAATGGTATTAAGGATCGAAGAGGCAGGTATTCCCGTTAAGTATCACCATCCCGAGGTCAGTGCCAGCGGCCAGTTCGAGATCGAACCGCTTCTCGGCGAAGTCACACAGATGGCGGATGCGACCGTTCTTATCAAATACATAATCAAAAACACCGCTCAGGAATACGGAATGTGCGCAACCTTTATGCCCAAGCCCGTTTACGGTGAGGCAGGAAGCGGAATGCATGTTCATATGCTTCTGATGAAGGGAGATAAGCCCGTCTTTTCGGATGATAAAGGTTATTCGCACCTGAGTAAGACGGCACACTATTTCATGGGCGGACTGCTTAAGCATATCGATTCGCTCTGCGCACTCACCAATCCGAGCACCAACTCCTTTAAACGTCTTGTTCCCGGATTTGAGGCACCCGTAACGGTCGGATACGCAACATCCAACAGAAGTGCGGTCATCCGAATTCCCGCTTATGCGAAGACACCCAATATGCGCCGTTTCGAACTCAGAAATCCCGACGCGACATGTAACCCTTATCTTGCATATGCTGCGATCCTTATGGCAGGCCTTGACGGTGTTAAGAACAAGATCGATCCTCATAAAAACGGATGGGGACCCTTCGATGTGAATCTCTATCACCTTCCTGAGGAAGAAAAGGCAAAGCTCAAGGGACTTCCCGTCAGTCTTGATAAGGCTCTCGATGCGCTGGAAGCAGATCATGAATATCTAACCAAGGGCGGAGTATTCCCCGAAGATCTTATCGTAAATTATATCAGGACCAAGCGCAGTGAATGTGCGGATCTGGCAAAGATTCCCACCGTTCCCGAGTTTGACAGATATTTCAATTGCTAAGGGATCGCAATCGGGGATTTGATCTATCAGAAATTTCAGGGCAGAGTTCGCTCTGCCCTGTATTAGTATAAGGAAATAAAAAAATAAGTTTGTCCGGGGGGAGTTTTAGACGGCAATGATAGCAGATTCGGAAGTAAAGGAAATACTGTCTGATTATATATCCGACAGTAAAGTCCAGGAAATGAAGCGGTACATCCAGCACGGATGCGTTTCCACATTTGAACACTGCAATAACGTTGCGGAATTCAGCTACAAGATCGATAAAAAGCTGTCGCTTCACTCCGATCTTAATGTGCTTCTGGTCGGAGCACTTCTGCACGATTTTTATCTCTATG
>JAGCRJ010000125.1 GCA_017964745.1 Lachnospiraceae bacterium | reverse complement strand
TGATCGTGAAATTATCGGTAGAACCGTTAACCGTAGCCGATACGACACCGGTGTTGGAAAGACCGTTCTTGTCGATTACGACGGTGGTTCCGCTGCTTCTGGGAACATTTCCGGTAGAAGGCCAGTAATTGGTATTAGGACCGCCGTTATTTCCGCCTGAACCGTTTCCGCCCGATCCGTTATTGCCGTTTCCTGAAGTTGCGGCTACGTAGTTGGCGGTTACGGTAACATTCTCGGAAGGCATTGTTACAACGGTTGCAGACATCGCCTTTGATGCGATGGGTGCGGTCGAAGGTGAAATTGACCAGTTTCCGAATGCCTTGCCGTTTCCGGGCTCGTTAGCCATGATGACTACGCTTGCACCGGCGATGTAGCTTCCCGATCCCGAACCGTTCACAACGGTAAGTGTATAGTAAGTAGCGGCGGCATTGGATCCGTTTCCGTTATTGCTACCGTTGTTGTTATTACCGCTGCCCTCGGAAGGATTGCCCTGTGAACCGTCATTGGCCCTGTACTGGGCAACGGTCACGGTATCCTTGGTGATGCTTGTAAGATCACCGCTCCATCCGATGAAAGTATATCCGTCAACTGCGGGTGCCTGGTAAGAAGGAGCTGCCTGTCCGTTCTTGACGGTGGTGGTAAAGAGCAATGTCGATCCGTCAAAGGAATAATAATTTACCTTCCATGAGCCTGCGGGAACATCGCTTATATCGGCATAGAATCTGGTATCCGCGGTGATGTTGGTGATATCGCCGCCGATCCATCCTCTGAAGTACTCGTCTTCTCCTATCCTTGACATTACATCATTTAAAGGAGCTTCCGATGCAGCACTCTGACCGTCGGAAACATAACAGGTCTTAAGAAGTGTGGTATAACCGCTGTCATAATAGAAGGTAACGGTGTGCTTGTTGTAATCATCGGGTTCGGTCTCATATACGGCATAGCAGCTGGTATTGTCGCCGATAGCCTGATATGAAGGGCTCCACTCCTTGAATATATAACCTGTACGTCCGTGAGGAGTGGGGGGCACAGCATCGGATCCGGAAAGAACCGACTGGGTCTCTCCTACCTGGGTGTATGCATTCGGTGAAGAATCGGTATAATCGAAGAACTTTACATCGAAATACTCGACCTTAGGTGCGCTGGTAACGGTGTAGTTATTTCTTGTTCCGTACTTGTAGAAATAACTGTCCTCGGGTGCGCAGATGGTAACGCTCGAGTTGGTTGCATGGTCTCCGCTCTGTGTGGATGGATCCCATCCGGTGGAGGTCATATGATCGAGTGCATTAACATCGATAATGGTAAGGTACTGTGTACCTTCGATATACTCAACGGAGCTTCCGTCGAAAGCGTAATCACTCAGAGTATCACAGGTGTAAGGAAGCTTTACGTTTCTGAGATCTGTTGTATCTTCGAAGCAGTTGGTAGGGATCTCATCGATAAGTGACTTGGTAAGATCCACTTCCCTGATTCCCTGAACCTCGGAAAAAGCTTCGGGACTGATCGCGGTAATTCCGGATGTCTCGGTGGAATTGATATAGGGACCGCCGTTCTTGGGCTCTCTTCTGCCTTCGAGACACTCGATCAGAACGGTCTTATTGCCGTTTGAATCAGTCGAATAAATGATCGAGCTGTCACATGTATAACGGGGATTTCCGTTAAACTCGACATTTGCAAGGGACTCGCAGCCTCTGAAAGGAGCCACACCCATATTGTTGAGGTTATCGGCAACATTGACATCCTTCAGAGCCGTGCAGTCTTCAAAGGCATGCTTTTCTATGGACTGAACACCGCCGTTAAGTGCAACAGTCTCAAGAGCGGGACTGCCGGTGCAGCAATGATCGGCAATGGTTCCGACAGTGCTGAGAGTGGTAAATGTATTAAGAGCTGCATTATCTCCGAACGCATTCTGTCCGATGCGGCTGATCGGGCAATATGCCTCGAATTCGGTCAGTCCGTCGCAATTATAGAATGCCCCGTCCTGGATGTTCTTCTGGTGATCACCCATCAGTGTTATGGAAAGAAGGTTGGGTGAACCGGCAAAATCAGACTTATCGGGATCGATTGTAACTACGGGAGGACATACATCTCCGTTATCATCGGATGCCGTAGCGGGATCGGTTGTCGAATACTCCGCTTCGATCTCATCAATGCCGTAAAGTGTTACATCCATTGCATCGGAAGCAAGAGTGGTCTTGGAATGGAACAATCCGTCCGCTATCGCATCAACTCCGAGAGGGACAACAAGATTCTTGGTAGCGTTAAGGAATGCGATCTGGTCCTCGGTTGCCTGTCCGGCATTATAATCATTCTCTGCGTTCTGTATAGCTGCCTTCTGCTCAAGAGTAAGATACGAAGTCTTGGGATTTGCCGGATTATAAAGGTCTGCTGTATCGGACTTAATCGGGAAATCGACAAGTGTTGCTTTTCCGCTGGTTCCCGTTGCGGAATCAAGGACAAACTCGATCTCCTGGCAGGTAGGATATCCGGAAAGGAATCTTGCGAACGAAGGTGACTGGGAAGCATTATTGAATCTTCCGCTGTAGCTCATCGCATACTGGTAAGGTGTAGCGGATGAATCGATCGTACCGACGAAATAAAGCTGAATCTTCGGTTTATTCGCTGCTGTCATATGAGCCGAATCGTACAATACAAACGTTCTTCCGGCTATCGAATGGTTATACTCTCCGCTTGAATTAAAAGGTATACCGGATTCACTTCCGTGAGTAGTGGTATCCTGGGTCAAAAATGCCCTCTCTCCGATACGTACGGTATCGGATTCGAAGTATACGTACTGAAGATTATGGCAGCCCTTGAAAGCCTCCTCACCGATCTCCTCAAGTGTGGAGGGAATGGTAACCATTACAAGACTGCAGATATCGGTAAACGCACGGGCACCGATCGCCTTGATGTAATTGGGACCGATATATTCGGGAAGTGTAAGTGTATAGACTACACCGTCTATGTTACAGTTTTCAAGTTCATTATTGCCGTTAACAAGATAAGTTGCGGTACCGCCGCCTTCTTCTTCTATCGTCTTCTCATAATACTCGGTAGGAAGATAGTTATAAGCAATGTGATTAGTCTTACAGGTCTGGTGAACAAGTCCCCACTTTGCTTCGGGAGACAGCTGAACCGCAGAGCCTGTCTCAACACCGGCCATATAGAAATTGGGAGAAAGGTCACTGAGGAACTGCTCAAATGTCAGTGCAACGTTGTCTTCTCCGCCGCTGTATGTTGCAGTCTCTTCATTGTCATCAATGAAGTCCATCTCGGTATTGTGTGTGATGATCCTCTCAAGAGCATAGCAATTCTTGAAATTTGAGATATTGACATCTCTTTCGGTGTAATACTCGGGGAATTCGAGTTCGGTAAGATCGCTGCATCCGTAGAACACACCGTTTCCGAGATACCTGAGTGCCGATGAAGCAACGTCGGTTCCGTAAAGAACACAGTTTTTCATATGTCCGCAGTTCTGGAATGCGCCGTCACAGATAAGTACAACGGATGTGGGAACCGTGAACGAAGTAAGAGTCGTACAATTCTTGAACGCGTAAGCACCGATGACCTGAAGATTTGTGTTGGGAGGTAATATGATCTCCTTTAAGCTGGAGCAATACTCAAATGCATGGTTTCCGATCGCACTGAGACCGTTAGAGAATGAAAAGCTCTGAAGACCGGTACAGTTATAGAAAGCATAGTCACCGATACCGTTCAGATTATCTCCGGTATTGAGATGAACGATATTACCGTTACCGGAAAAGATACCCTGTGAAGAATCGGTGATCTTCTTAATATGGTTATTACCCGATGAGTCAACTTCAATGTACTGATTTGCAATAAATCTGACAGGCGCATTGGAAATTCTCTGATGAGCCTGGTCGGTTCCTACCTGGGTAAGATGTGAAGGCTGGGTTGCGGAAAACTCATTGGTGTAGTCACTTCCCGGTCTCATATCTGCCGTATCGAACCAGAAAAGGTTCTCGTCGGCGATATTGGCCCAGTCCGAATGTGCAGACGCATAGCACGGGCGATATGCATACTCGGTGTGGGATCCGCTTACATTACCGGATGTATCATAATCGGTAACGGTCTTCGTCTCTTCATAGAAAAGGTAATTGCCGGATTTTCCTACCGCAACATTGGCTGCAGTGGACGATCCGTCATTGGTATTGTATGCGAGATACGCATCTACGGTGTTGGGAATCGCAAGCTGTCCGTTAGGAAGCGAACCGGGAGTATTGTACTTAAGAATGAAGGCGAATTTTTCGTTTCCGTCCTCATTCTGACGGCCTTCCATCGATACATAAGCAAACTGATAAAGACTGTCCTCACTCGTATAAACGGTAACATCGGTAATATCATCCGGGTTTCCGGAAGAAGCTACCGGCTTGATAAAAGGAACCGATGTACTGGAAGACGTAAGAAGTGTATCAACGGTTGATTTTCTGGCATCACCCGAAGCCAGCCCCGAAGTCTTTCCGAGCTCATATCTGAGATCATAATCAGGTGCGTCCGTAAATGTAGCCGCTTCGGTAGCACCGCCACGGTAACTGGTGGTGGGGATGGCTGCCACAATAACACTTGATGCGAGGAAAAGCGCACCGACTGTCTTACGGACAGATCTCTTGATTCTTCTCTTCGGTTTATTCATGAGTCGTGATCCTCCATAGCCCGTATTCGGGCGTATCAGAATTTTACTCTATTCTTCTGGCCACTACAGCAAACCGGCCGTTCTTTTCTTCATAATCACAGGTCGATAGTGTGAGCAGATGATCTCCCCAAACTGCGGTGACGCCTGTATCATACAGTGACATCTGAGCCATCTCATTCATGTAAGAATTGAACTCCTCGGCTCCGTTTGCATCGATGAACTGATAGTATTTAAAGGAAATATCGTCCTCGGTCTTAAGTGAGGTCCTGAACGCGAACATGACCTCGTATTCACCGTGTTCATAGATCGTATCGAACTTAATGATGCGGTGGGTCAGGTAGAAGTTATAATCCTCGTACTTGACCAGATTTCCGAACATCCTTCCGCTCTGCATATGATGCCCGTAAAGGATCAGGTTGTCGGAAGGCTTTATGGCATCACATTCGCAATCCATGAAAATGCAGCCGTTCTTATCATTCTCCTGATTAAAACCGTGGGTCAGATAATATTCATTATCCGTGGTCTGCATTACAGGATATGCTAAAAAGGGCTCTCCATTTATATCGGCTATTTCAAGCCATCCGATTAGTCTTTTGTTCTGATTATATAAATTTACATATTCCGGAAGGATATCGGGGACCTCTTCTTCACCCACATAATGGATGATCGGGGCGCCGGAACTTTCATCCTGTCCCTGCTGAGTCTGGGCCTGGGCTTCATTTGCCGCCTGTTCCCTTAAATTGCTCAGAAGGTCCGTAGTCCTTGCCGATCTGTTCTTCGCAATGTTGTAGATCGCAATATAGAGAATGCAGGCTGCCGCAACAAAAAGTGAAGCAAAAAGTATGATCCTGCGGGTCTTTTCCTGCTGTTCGAGGATCTTTCTGGCCTGTTTTTCGATATCGTCGTCAGGAACGGTCTTTTTTACTTTGTCCGACGCCTTCTTTTTGCTGACCCTGATCTCACTTTTTTCCTCGGAAGAGCCTTCGCTTCTTTCCATACTGTCTATGGTCCTGTCGATCTCTTCCATGAAATCCTGACCGAGCATCGTCCCGAAGTTTATCCTTCCGCTATGAAGTTTTTTGGAAAGGAGCTTCAGATCCGAAAGCGACATGTGGTCCATCGACGCTTTTATCTTGTCAATGGCGGCCTTATCGGCATTTGCCGCGGCAATCTCTTTGTCGCCTTCGAATTTACGCCCTTCGATGATTACGATCTTACCCATAAGGAATTATTTAACTACGAAGTTAACAAGCTTTCCGGGAACATAGATCTCCTTTACGATCTCTTTGCCCTCGAGGTGCTTGGAAACGGTCTCCTTTGCCCTTTCGATCATGGTCTCCTTGGAGGCATTCCTGTCCTCTTCGAAGGTTCCACGGAGCTTTCCGAGTACCTGTACAGCGATGGTGATGCGGTCTTCAACGCACTTTGCTTCGTCATACTCGGGCCATGCGGTCTGATATACTCTTCCCTCGAATCCCTCGATCTTCCAGATCTCCTCGGTAATGTGGGGAGCTACGGGATTAAGGAGGGTGATGAAGGTCTTAAGGTCAGCCTTGGTGATGCTTCCTGCCTTGTAGAAATCGTTGATGAGTGCCATCAGCGCTGCGATACCGGTGTTGTACTTAAGGGTCTCGAAATCACCGGAAACCTTCTTGATGGTCTGGTTGATCTTAACCTCAAGATCCTTGCTGTAGGTATCTCCGTCGGTGACGATATCCTGAAGCTTCCAAACCCTGTCAAGGAATCTGCGGCATCCCTGAACGCCTTCCATGCTCCAGTTGGCGGCCTGATCGAATGCACCGATGAACATCTCATAGGTTCTGAGAGTATCCGCACCGAATTCTTCGATGATGTCATCGGGATTGACGACATTACCGCGGGACTTGGACATCTTCTCACCGTTCGATCCGAGGATCATGCCGTGCGAAGTGCGCTTGGCGTAAGGCTCCTTGGTGGGAACGACACCCTGGTCGTAAAGGAATCTGTGCCAGAATCTCGAATAGAGAAGGTGGAGGGTCGTATGCTCCATTCCTCCGTTATACCAGTCAACGGGAAGCCAGTACTTGAGAGCTTCCTGTGATGCGAGCTCCTTGTCGTTGTGAGGATCGATGTATCTGAGGAAATACCATGAAGATCCTGCCCACTGAGGCATGGTATCGGTTTCTCTCTTTGCGGGTCCTCCGCAATGAGGACAGGTAACATTTACCCAGGAATCCATTGCGGCAAGAGGCGACTCACCGTTGTCTCCGGGAAGATAGCTTTCAACCTCGGGAAGCTCAAGGGGAAGATCCTCTTCCTTAAGGGGAACATATCCGCACTTATCGCAGTGGATGATGGGAATGGGCTCGCCCCAGTAACGCTGTCTGGAGAATACCCAGTCACGGAGCTTGTAATTTGTCTTGGCATGTCCGATTCCCTTTTCCTCAAGGAATTCGGTGATCTTCTTCTTAGCCTCGGCAACGGAAAGTCCGTCGAGGAATCCGGAATTAACAAGCTTACCCTCGGCAACATCGGTATAAACCTGCTCGGTAACGGGCTTGTCAGAACCTGCGACAACCTCGATGATGGGAAGGTCGAACTTCTTGGCAAATTCCCAGTCTCTTTCGTCATGTGCGGGAACAGCCATGATGGCACCGGTTCCGTAGCTCATGAGTACATAGTCCGAGATCCAGATGGGGATCTCTTTGTCATTGACGGGATCGATCGCGGTAAGTCCGTTAAGGCAGACACCGGTCTTATCCTTTGCAAGCTCGGTTCTTTCGAAATCGGACTTTCTGGAAGCTTCTTCGCGGTACTTAACGACCTCATCGTAATTGGTGATGCGGTCCTTGTACTTTTCGATATAGGGATGCTCGGGGCTCATTACCATGTAGGTTGCTCCGAACATAGTGTCGGGGCGGGTGGTATAAACGGTGAGCTTATCTTCTGTTCCCGTAAGTTTGAAGTCTACCTCGGCACCGGTGGAACGTCCGATCCAGTTTCTCTGCTGGGTCTTAACACGCTCGATGTAGTCAACGCTGTCGAGACCTTCAAGAAGCTTATCCGCATACTCGGTGATCTTGAGCATCCACTGGGACTGCATCTTACGTACAACGGGAGCTCCGCATCTTTCGCAGACACCGTTAACAACCTCTTCGTTGGCAAGACCAACCTTAC
>JAGCRJ010000124.1 GCA_017964745.1 Lachnospiraceae bacterium | reverse complement strand
TGTATTTCCCGTATCGACGGAAAAGCTGTTGATCTTGAACTTCATGTCATCAAAGTAAGGATTGTCCACTCTGATGGTTACGTAGAAATCGTATGAATATTTGTATCTGGGAGGAACGTAGCTTACGGATTTTCCGTCAACGGTTCTCTTTTCCTCCGTTATGTTTTCTCTTATATCGAGGTCACAGGCAGTTGCATCCGCAAAATCGAGAATATCAGGATTTCCGCCTGAAAGATCCTTATCGGAAGCAACGGTGAACTTGTTTGACGAGGTGTCGACGAACAGCTTCTGGCTTCCGAGTCCGTATACCAGATTGGAATGAAATGCTCTAACCTTGCTCTGATTCGCTTCCCTGTATGCAAGCTGCTGCTTGATCTGCTCTACGGTGGAGTGCCTTCTTTCATCGAACCAGGGCGAGAGCTTATTTGCACAGTTCTTGCAGAGATTTCCGTCCTCAAGCTTACGGTTTCCGAGAAGTTTTATCTCCTCGCCGCATACATCACAGATCTTTTTTTCAAACATTTTCCCCAAGATACCCATAGTTATTCTCCTTATGAAACCAAGATGTGATAAGATAGATAGTGTCTCTGACACCTTTTTCATTTTATCATCATTTAACAGATTTAACTACATGGATACATATATGAAAAGAATGATCATAAACCTTATGGCTGCCGGACTTGCCATGGTTTTCTTTTGCGGATGCGAGTTTAAGCCTCCGATACCTGCTGACTGGTATGATGTGACTCTGGACTACTACAAAACCGGATTCGAGACCGGATGGGCCAATGAGGACCCTTCGGTATGGATCTCGGATGAGATGAAGGATCCTGATAACAGCTTCGGATATCTTCTGACGGACCTTGACGGGGACGGAGCAGATGAGCTTCTGATCGGACTTATGGATGATTCGGAAGTTACAAAGCTCACCGATATCTATATCTGGCACAGGGATATCGGTTCTTTCAGGATCATGACCGGCGGAGAGGGTTATTACATGTACCTGTGCGAAGGAAATGTTGTGAGGGTCGATTCCTGGTACGGTTCCGAGACCAAGACGGAGTATATGACATATGATTCGTCGGACAATTCATTTTTGATCATAGAAGGCCCCGCCGAACCGCTAAAAATTGAGCTGACAGAGTTTTAAGACATAAACGTAACAACAGGATAATGAACCGCAGGGAGACAATATGGTCATCAAGGACGAAAGAATAGATGCCGGAAAGGCATTCGACTGGGGCAGGACATCCGAAGAATACGCAAAGTACAGGGATATATATCCTGAGGAATTTTATAAAAGAATAGTTGACCGTGGACTTTGCATAAAGGGTCAGAAGGTCCTGGACCTGGGAACCGGCACGGGAGTTTTACCGAGAAATATGTATAAATACGGTGCCGAGTGGACGGGAAGGGACATCTCCCCCGAGCAGATAGAGCAGGCAAAGCGCCTTGCCGAAGAGAGCGGGATGAACATTGATTTTGCAGCTTCGGCTACGGAGGATCTTTCTTTTCCGGACGGAACCTTTGATGTGATAACCGCATGCCAGTGTTACTGGTATTTTGACCACGAGAAGGTTGTTCCGATACTCGCGCGTATGCTTAAGCCCGGCGGAAAGCTGGTCTACCTGTATATGGCCTGGAAGCCTTTTGAGGATGAAATAGCGGGTGAGAGCGAACAGATAATCCTTAAGTATTCGCCCAAGTGGACGGGTGCAGGGGAAAAGAAACACGAGCTCTGGATACCGGATGTCTATTTTGAACGTTTCGACAAGGAAGATCACGAAGAATACGATCTCGATGTTCATTTTACAAGGCAGGCATGGCACGGACGTATGAAGGCATCAAGGGGAGTCGGTGCTTCGCTTTCACCGGAGGAGATCGCCCGGTGGGAAGAAGAGCACATGAAAATGCTTGAAGAGAACGCACCCGAAGAATTCGACATAAAGCATTTCGGAGCCATAACGGTTTTGAGAAAGAAGTGATATGAAAGTATCTTCATTCCTGCATTTTGCGGGATTTGGAATAAAGACAATATTGTTTCGCAGGAAAGATCCTATCCTCGGCACGGTAATACTTACGGATAAATGCAACCTTCACTGCAAGCATTGCTCGGTAAACAATATCACTGCCGTCATCCATCCCTATGAGCAGATAAAGGGAGAGATGAAGCAGCTCTATGATATGGGCATCAGGATCCTCTTTTTCTGCGGCGGAGAGACCTTCATGTGGAAGGATTCCGGAAAGAATCTCAGGGACCTTGTCATCGAGGCCAAGGAAATGGGATTCCTGATCGTAAATGTCGTTACAAACGGCACATTTCCCATAGATCTTCCCGAGGCTGACCTGATACTTCTTTCCCTTGACGGGGATAAGGAACATCATAATATGGTCAGAGGCGATACTTATGATACAATAATGGGGAATATCGCTTCGGCCACCTCGGACAATATCTGTTTTTACATGGCGATCAATCAGATCAATAAAGATCATGTCCGGGATGTATGCATCACGGCAAGGGATACGAAGAATGTACGTGCGGTATCGTTCAATTTTCACACGCCCTATCCCGACACGAGGGAGCTGGCTCTTTCAAAGGAAGAAAAGAAAGAGTGCTGCGATGTCATAAAACAGATGATGAAGGAGAAATGCCCTGTATTTAACCTTAAGAGTGCATTTCCCTATCTGATAAACAATTCATTTCCGACACCGTGCCACCAGTGCGTGGTAATAGAAAACGGAAAGGTGTCGACATGCGGAAGATGTATAGATGTTCCGGGGCTCTGCGACGAATGCGGGTATTTCTTCGTTGCGGAATATACACTTCTGTTCAAGGGGAATTTTAAGATAATCTTCGATATGCTTCGGACTTATCTTAAATATATTTAAGACCTAGGGGGTACTGTTATGAATCTGAAGACCGATCTTGCACGTATCTGGCTCACACGCTCACTGAAACCTTTTGTTTTCAAGAATGAATACGATGAAAACCTGAGATTCCACGGGATCGATGAACTCGGCCTGTACGTCCACATTCCTTTCTGTAAGCATGTCTGTGACTTCTGTCCTTATTGCAAGACAAGATACGACCAGGACACATGCGACAGATATATCGATGCGCTGATCAGCGAGATCCATATCGTAGGACGCCAGTCACCCAATAAGAGAAAAGTTACCAGTCTGTATTTCGGCGGCGGAACCCCCGCGCTTGCGATCGACAGGCTTGGAGAAGTCATTCTTGAGATACGCAAGCACTTTGATATAACTGAAGGGATAGGCATCGAGCTTCATCCCGACAATGTAAAGGTATCCGTGCTCAGGAAACTGAAGGAACTCGGCTTTACCAAGATCTGCATCGGTATTCAGTCATTCCTTCCCAAGTATCAGGAGATCCTCGGAAGAAAGGCTGTTGATAAAGAAGCACTTGCTTACGTTCTTGAGCAGGTTCCTTTTGAGACCGTATCGATGGATTTCATATTTGCCCTTCCGGACCAGACCTTTGAAGATCTTAAGTCCGATATCGATGATGCGTTCGCACTCGGGGCAAATCACGTTGCGGTCTATCCTTTCATAGACTTTACCTTTACTCCCAGCGGAGTCGAAGGCGCAGCCAACAAGGAAAAGAGAAAGCTCCTCGACCAGCTCACAATGTACTGCAAGGAGAAGGGCTATAAGCGCGATTCGATCTGGACATTCTCCAATTCCGAGGATGCTCATTACTCATCGATGACAAGAGATAATTTCCTCGGCTTCGGTGTATCCGCAACAACACTTCTCAAGGATCAGTTCAAGATCAATACCTTTGATATCGATGCTTACTGCAAGAGAGTGGATGAGAAGAAGCTTCCCACTGCGATGACTCTCAGGTTCACGCAGAGACAGAGAATGGTCTACTATCTGTTCTGGACAGCATACAGTACCAATGTGGATCCCGAAAGATTCAGAAAGTTCTTCGGAGTTCCTCTCAAGAAGAAGTACGGATTCGAGCTGCTGGTCGCAAGATTCCTCGGATTCTGCAAGCTTCAGAACGGAATCTACAAGATGACACTAAAGGGAGCTTTCTATTATCACTACTTTGAGAATTTCTACACCCTTGCCTATATCGACAAGATGTGGTCGGTTCTCAGAAAAGAAGCATTCCCCAAGAAGATCGAGCTTAAATGATCCGGTAACAGGAGCGTAATAAGATGATCAGTTTTAAATGTAAGAACTGCGGCGGCGAGATGTCCGTCGATTCAAGCGGAAGCCTTATCTGCGAATACTGCGGATCCAAGGAGTTTTTCAAGGATGTTGATCTTACGCAGTACAAAGAGTTCAGGTCGCAGATGCTGAATTACCTTCGCGGAGTTCATGATGCGAAGGCTGACGGTAAAGAGCGCGAGGAAATGCTCTGGGGTCATGCCGAAGAGAAGGTTTTAAGATCTGCCGAAGGTGATGACATCACCATCCGCTATCTTTACACATATGAAGAGGATGTGGCTACCGTTTACCTTACCAGGAACAATGCGATCTTTGTTTACAGTTCGAGCGAGGCATCAATAGCCTATAAAGCTCTTGCGGCCATAGAACGTCTTTCTTTTCCGCCTGCGGATGTTAAAGGGCTGGCCGACTGTTTCCCCAGGCTTAACGGAAAGTACGAGCTTGCGGGCGGCGGTGTGATGCTTGCGTTCGCAAGAAGCGATAATCTGTTCCCGCTTCCGATGTTCGGAAGTCTTGCACCCGAGCATGCGGCGTGGGTTATCTCGAGACTTGAGAATATCTGCTGCGTTCTGGAATACAGCGATCTTGTTCACGGCGGAATATCCGAAGATTCGGTATGGATCAATCCCTTCAATCATCATGCGGTCCTTATGGGACACTGGCACACTGTGTTAAGCAGATCTGCTTCAAACTCGGAAACGGATCTGAGAGATATTCGAAAGACCGCTGCAAGGATACTCGGAATGCACAAAAACGAAGCTCCGAAGGCACTTATGGATTTCCTTGAAGGAAAGCCCGAAGCGGATGCGTTTGCCGATTTTGAAAAATGGGACAAGGTGATCGAGACCGGTTTCGGCGGAAGACGCTTTGCCAAGATGGATGTTAATTTCTGATCATAGGAGGATGAAATGGGAAGAGGAAGTTATACCGCAGCCGATTGGAACAAGCTTAAGAACAGCAGGAATATCGCATCTGCGAAGAATGAAAAAGAGATCTTCAAGAGTAAGAAATGTGATCAGAGATTTGATCCCAAGTACATACAGAAAAGAGAAGCAAGGGATTCCGAAGACCATCCCGAGTCGCTTCCCATCATTATCGGACTCGATGTAACCGCATCAATGGGATATCTTGCCGAGAAGGTTGCCAAGGAAGCTCTCAACGAGACCATGATGAAGCTGTATTCCATAGGTGCGGTCAAGGACCCGGCTCTTATGTTCGCCGCATACGGTGACGGAAATGACGAATCTCCTCTTCAGGTCACTCAGTTTGAATCGGATATCCGTATCGCAGAGCAGCTCCTTGATCTGTGGCTTGAAGACGGCGGACAGGGATATGTGGTCAATCCCATGCTCTGGTACTTTGCCGCAAAGCATACCGTTCTGGATAATTATGAAAAGAGGAAAAAGAAGGGCTTCATATTCACGATCGGTGATTCTGCGGATTGCAGGGGCAACGATGAGAAGGAAGCACTTAAATATCATTACAAGAGAGTATTCGGCGAAGATGTGGATATGGACGTCGATGAGATCCTTTCCGCTGCGGAGGAAAAGTTTGAAGTATTCCATATCTTCCTCGATAATAATTACAGGAAATCACCTCTCCTTGTAAAACTTCTTCCCGGTCATACCATGAGTCTCAGACCGGATGATGTGGACAGTCTTCCCGAACTGATAATCAGCACCATGCAGATAGTAAACGGAATGAAGCTTGAGGATGCGGTCAATCAGTGGCCCGAGCTTAAACGGCCTGTTCTGAAGAAAGCACTCAAGGAGCTTAAGATAAAGGATAAGAAGGGAATCATCTTTTGAGCGGAAAACCGATACGCGCGATAATCGGAAAAGGCTTCGGCGATGAGGGAAAGGGACTTGCCGTGAATTTCTTTTGCGGCAAGGAACCCGGCACTCTCGTCATAAAACATAACGGAGGAGCCCAGGCCGGGCACACGGTGGAACCTGAAGGAAAGCGGTTTGTGTTTCATCAGCTGTCGGCGGGCTCTTTTTGTAATGCGGATACTTTCTGGGCGGACAGCTATTATCCCGATCTCTACAAGCTGGGTGAGGAGATCGATGAATTCCGGAGTGTGAGCGGGATATGTCCGAAGATATTCTGTGATCCCCGGACGAAAGTAACATTGATCGATGATGTTCTCATCAATATGCTGCTTGAACTTTCCCGCGGCGATGCCAGGCACGGAAGCTGCGGTATGGGCATCAACGAGTGTGATCTCAGAAGCGGTGCAGGCTTTGGAATAACGGTTAAAGAGCTTCTTTCATCATCTGCGGAAAATGTTGTTAATAAAGTATCCGATATCCGCGAAACATATGGCAGGAAGAGACTGGAGGAACTCGGATTGACCGGGCGGAATGCGGAATCCTCCGAGATGATCGAACTGTATGATGCGCTTTCCTCCGGAACTGTCATTGAGAACGCGGTCGAAGAAATGATGCGTAATGCTTCGGGTTATGTGACTGTCTGTGAAGATCCGGAAAAGCTTATGAAAGAATGTGATCAGATAATCTTTGAAAGCGGACAGGGTTTGTTGCTCGATTCCGAAAATACGGAATATGCTCCCCACGTCACCGCATCGAGAACCGGACTTTTTCATCCCTGCAGGATACTTTCCGAATACGGACTTAAGCTGACTGAAGCGGTTTATGTAACAAGAAGTTATGTAACAAGACACGGTGCCGGACCGCTCCCTTATGAATGCACGGCTTTGGAGCTTGGCATTACTTCCCACGATGAGACCAATGTTCACAATTCATGGCAGGGAAATATCAGATATGCAAGGCACGGCGGTTTTGACGAATTCGTAAGACCCGTCCTTGCTGACATAAATGAATGCGGTGCAGGGAATATCGGAGCATCTTTGTTCATTACCCACCTAAACGAAACGGACGGTAAACTGATGACCGCCTGCGGAGATATACCCGTTGATGAGTTTGTTTCGAATCCGGTCATCAGTGATGCTTTTACGATCGTTTATAAATCTTATTCCAGGCGGTGAAACATGAATACGGCAGGAACCCACACAATAGAAACCGAAAGACTTATCCTTCGCAGGTTTACCGTGGAGGACTATGAAGATATGTACACAAACTGGACTTCGGATCCCGAGGTCACTAAGTTCCTGTCATGGCCCACACATCCGGATAAAGAATTTACACGTACTCTTTTGACGGAATGGGTCGGATACTACAGCGAGGGAAAGACATATAACTGGGGGATCACGCTTAAGTGTGATGACCGGGTGATAGGCAACATTGCCGTGGTCGAAAGAGATGAACGCACGAAGTCCTACGAGCTCGGCTATTGCCTCGGAAGGGCTTTCTGGGGAAAAGAGATAATGCCCGAAGCATTAGAGGCTGTGATCCGGTATCTTTTTGAAAATGAAGAGGACCTGAGCAGGGTGATCGCAACCCACGATCCCAGAAACCCGAAGTCAGGCAGGGTCATGCAGAAGGCGGGAATGCATTATGACGGCTGCCTGCGCGCAGCCAAAAGAAATAATACCGGAATTCACGATACGGCTTATTATTCGATACTGAGGAGTGACATGGTGACAAAGGAACAATACGCAGCGCTTTTTAACGAGATGCATCCGGGATATTTCGAAAGGGATTACGTTAAGAATGTTCCCGATGATGAACCGGCTTCGGAGATGCTTTTAAGGCTCCAGAGCTTTGACGGAGATATCTATGAAAAGACTTTCCCGGATGATGTGACGTTCGGATTCTACGACGGGGATATTGAAGCCCTTAAGGAAGAGGTCGCCAAAGTGGTTCCCCACTGGGTGAATTTCTTCGGTAAGGATGCAAGGATCTATTGCGGATTCGTATCCGGCAGGATCGCATCCTTCTGTATGATCCAGGATTTCGGAGAGCATACGGTGGACGGAATGAAATGGAAGATCGGCGGCCCCGGCTGTGTCGGGACGGTACCTGAGTACCGTGACCGCGGAATAGGACTTACCATGGTCAGGAATGTAACACAGATACTCCGCGATGAGCTTTATGACTACAGCTATATCCATTACACCTACGAAACGGGATGGTATTCAAAGCTCGGGTATTCCACGTTTCTTACATGGACCGGAAGCGGTATAAAGTAAAACAAGGGGGGTGGCTTACGCTGTTTACGAATTGTGTAAACAGCGTAAGCTTTCCCCCCCTGTTTCACAGCTTGTGACCTTTGCATATATTTTTCCGTCTTTACTGTTGTAGGGATGAAAAACCTGAGCTTTAAGGAGGAATCATGAAAAAATTATCGAGCCTGATATTATCCGTCCTTCTGATACTTAATCTCAGCGCCTGCTCGGGCGAGGAGGCGAGGCTTTATGCCGGTTACTGCACCTATTATCCCGATGGCGGACTCATGAGCTATTGTGAGTATTCTTATGAATATGACGAGGACGGGAATCTGATAGGAGAATACGAATACTACAATAACCATAACAATACCCGATCATCGAAAATACGTGAATATGATGCATCCGGAAGCTTCACCGAATCGGAATACGATAGCAGGGACGATCTTACGGCGTTCAGAGAGTTTGATGAAAACGGCACTCTCAGGAAAGAGACCGTATATGAATATGGAGAGCTTGAAAGCATTAACGAGTATAACGAAGACGGATCGATCATCAGGAAGGAATCCTGGAATTGGTCACATTACATAGTGGAATATGAATATGACGGATCAGGAATCCTGATAAAGAGTACCGAGACGGATTATGATGAAGACGGAGATTATAAACAGACCTACGAACATATATATGATCCTGAGGGAGAAGTGATCCTGAGAACCATTACTTCGGCAGACGGAAGCTCCTTTGTTGCTGTTAGGGTTGAGAAGATAACCGAAGCGGATAATAAACTGATGATCTATCAATATGGTCCGGATGACGAATTAAGATACATTACCGAGAAGGAATACGACGCGTCCGGAAATCTTCTTTCGGAAGTATCTTACAGCATAAAGGACGGTGAAAAGGAGTATCTGTCATCCGAAGAATATGAGTATGACGATGAAGGCCGTGTCATAGTTCAGGTTTCAAAGATCACCGACGTAAGCTATTACAGATACGAATATGAATATTCCGATGAGGGATATCTCTGCAAAGAAAGCACCATAACCCAAAAGTGGATATCTCCCCAGGTATACAGCGACGGATCGGATGCCGTTCTCAAGGACTGTGCGACAATAAAATATTATAATGCAGCCGGAGAACAGATCAGACAGGAAACCACCGTTGACGGAAAACTTACTTCTTATACCGAATATTTCTATGAAAACGTAAAGGTTAACCGTAGCAGAGCTTCTGTGTTTGATTTCAGGGATGAAAAACGTGAGCTTGATGAAAGAGCGCTCAGAGTTTATTGATGAAATAGTGTTGACAGAAAAGTAAATGTAATATAATATAAACGTGTTTATATAAACACGTTTATATTATATTACAGGAAAACCAAAAGATTATGATCAATAAGGAGAATCAACATGATCCTTGTAGTCAACACGACTTCGGATACCTCGGTGACCGAAGAGATACGAAAGCAGGCAGCGGAGAAGTCGCTTGATATCGACATCGTTGAAGCTGCAGAACTTAAGATCGGTCATTGCATAGGATGTAACTATTGCTGGCTGAAAACTCCCGGCGAGTGCGCCGTAAAGGATGATTATGAGATCATCCTGAAGAAGCTCATACATGCCGATCAGTACTGGGTCATATCCGATACCGCCCTCGGATTTCTGGATCACAAGGGTAAGAATGTCTTTGACAGGATCCTTCCCATACTTACCATGAACCTTCACTTTGTGGGAGACCAGATGCGCCATGTCTCAAGATACGGTAAGAATGCGGATGTGGGAATCATCTACAGAGGCGAAGGCGACAGGGAGTATCTGGAAAGGTGGACCGGGAGAGCTGCGCTCAATCTTGAGAGCAGATCACTCGGAGCATTCAGCGAAAAAGAAGTAAAGGAGGCGGTATCATGCATGTGCTGATAATAAACGGAAGCCCCAGGATCAAGAAGTTCAGCAATACCGACATGATCCTTAAAGAGTTCACAAAGGGAATGTGTGAAAACGGAGATACTTTTCATCTGTATGAGATATCCGATAAAGACAACTGGGATCTCATACGCAAAGCTTACGACGAAAGCGATAATATACTCATAGCACTTCCGCTCTATGTCGAATGCATTCCGGGACTTCTCATGGAATTCCTTGAAACTCTTACTCCGAAATCCGGAAATGCGAAGATGTCATTCATACTTCAGAGCGGCTTCTCGGAAGGCGTTCAGCTCAGATGCGGAGAGGCATATCTCGAAAAGCTTGCAGGTTATCTCGGATGCACTTACGGAGGAACGCTTGTCAAAGGCGGGAATTTTGAGATAAGATTCTTAAATGATGAAAACAGGTCCAAGGCAACAAGTCCCTATGCGGAAATGGGAAGAGAATTCTCCGCAAACGGTAACTTTGCTTCCGATAAATGCAAGGCCTTCACCGGTCCCGAAATATTACCTGCACCCGTAAGACTTCTCGTCGGTTTCTTTTTCAAGACCGCGGTCAGAAAGAGATTCGAAAAGGATGCGGCAAGTCTCGGATGTGAAAGACATCTCGATTACAGACCTTATACCTTAGATGTTTTAAGAATGGGAAGAAAAGCTCAGATAAAAAAAGAAATGATTCTGTATGCGGCGTATGAACTTCTGGACGAAGGCGGTATCGGTGCT
>JAGCRJ010000123.1 GCA_017964745.1 Lachnospiraceae bacterium | reverse complement strand
CCTCAGCGGCCCATATAAGGATCTCTCCACGCATTCCTCATATCATCCGGCTTACACCGTCCCGGACTCGCTTGGATCTTACCGACGATAAAATGCTTTTTCTTCCGCTTCACAGGTTTTAAATTATCTGGATTTTAACCCGATATATCCTGCATGTCAAGAAAAAACGCAGGAAGATTTCCGCATTTACTTAATTCTCACAGTCTGTCCTGCAGGAACCCTGACGACATCCGACATCTCAGGGCCTTCACCTGATACCTTGCGGATCCAGACGTCGATCGCACACGGATTATAAACAAGGCTTCCGTCAGCGGAATATATAATTGATCTCGCAGCACTCATATAGTCTGCGATCTCAATATTCGTTGCATACCAGATATCTTCGTGGCCGGAAACATATTCGCAAAAGTTTTCGATAATGTTCCAGTTGTCATCCCTGTCGAATTCATAGCTGTGCCCCCAGACATATAGGAGCTTCAGATACTGTGCACGGTCGAATTCAACCAGTTTTTTCGCAAGGTCCATAAGAGCGGGATCACTGTGATGACATGTTGGATGCCACTCCAGATAATCTTCGGGGAGTTCAAGGTCCAACGTGGGTGAAACGACTCTTGCATAGACAATTCCGAGACTATTAAGTATTCTTTTTATATTTTCATTGTAAGCGCCGTTGGGATAGGAATGGCCTCTTATGATCCTGCCGGTGAGCTTTTCAAGATTCCTTCTGTCTTCGAGGATCTCATAAGCTACGGCGGTATCCGAAAGCCTTGTAAGTGTCGGATGAGTAAGCGAATGCGTTGCGATCTCATGACCCTCATACAGACTTACGGCTTCTTTGCGCATTTCGACCAGCTCCGGATCCATCCAGCCGGAATTAAGATGGAATGTCCCTCTGATGCCGTACTTATTGAACAGTTCGACAAGTCTTCTGTCCTGAGTTCTTCCGTCATCGTAGCTCATAGTAAGGGCCTTGAATCTTCCTTCAGGGAAAGTAATGTATGTAAGCATAGATTATCCTCATTTGAAGGTGTAGGTGTGTTTTCCGTTTTTCTTGGATTCATACATTGCGGCATCAGTCTTTTCGAAGAGCTCATCTTTATTTGCCGCTTCCTTGCCGCTGACGACTCCCACACTTATGGATATCGGAGGCAGACCGTCATCGTCTCTTTCGAGCTCACTGTTGATCTGCTCTATCTTCGATGCCAGGAGCCTTTGATTAATGGATGTGGAATGAACCATGAGAACAACAAATTCATCTCCGCCTATCCTGCAGATATGGTCGTCGTCACGGAATATGCTTTTTAAAACTTTAACCAGTTTTACAAGGACCTTATCACCCACCTCATGACCGTAATTGTCATTGATGCTCTTGAAATTATCAACATCCAGAAGAAGCATGTATGTGGAGTCAAGATCTATTCCGGAAAGAAGAATGTCATATCCCGCACGGTTGTACGCGCCGGTCAGTTCATCGTGCGATGCTTTATAATTTAGATTATCAAGGCTGGACCTGTACTTCATATACATCTTGTTATAAGCCTGGGCAAGGTATCTGAACTCATTGGCACCTTCCTCGGGGATGGGACTGTCGGCCTTGATGTTATCCACGGCTTTAAGAACGGGATTGATGCCAAGGATCGAAGTGAGTCTGACCATGATCAGTATGGAAACAGCCTGGACCACAATGATTATGCGGACAAATGTGATCTCACGGTTAAGCTTGTCGAGTTCCTCTTCCTTGATATTTGACATGAGCTTTTCTATCTCATCAAGGCTCTCCTGCATGTCCCTTCGTATATTGTCTTTCTGCTCATAATACTTATCATTGAGAACAAGCTCCGTAGCCATCCTTATCTTCTCATCGGGAGAAAGAGCCGCATCCTCTTCACTTAGAATAACCGAATCAAGGACATCCGGATAATCCGTATATCCCTTAGCTTCGATGACCAGCTTCATGGCATAGTATTCCTGATCCATAAGACTTACCGAATGAGCCATTGCCGCCTTCAGTTCTTCCATGGCGGGACGGGTCATTTCATTAATGTCCATCCTGGATATCGCATCTTCTCTTCTGCCGGATTCAAAAGCTTCCGTAAAATACTCATCGAGAAATCTTCTGTCTCCCCCGATGGTAAATCTCTGAACCCGTTCTGTGAGATAATCCGAGGCGTCCATCAGCTGATGTGCGGCCTGCATAAGCTCGGTATGCTGCGCCTGTGCCTCGGAAAGCCTTGAGAAAGTTCCGGTCAGCCTGTATGATGCGACCACAACCGTACCGGACCATACGAGCATGGTCAGGATCAGCCATATATGGATCACCCGAAGGGATATTCCGTTTTTACATTTCTTAAACATCGATACAATCTACTCCAAAATCATAAGTGCCGTTTTCACCGGGTTTCATATCAGAAGGGATAATCCTCACCCTCATTGGTGATAAATCTGTGACCGGTAAAATCATTCTTTCTTTTTGCAAAAAGGTCCTTCAATATCCCGGCCGCCTCATAAGATGAAAGAGGTGCGGGATTGTCTTCTTTTCCGTTGGTGCGGATCCAGCCTGGATGAACGGCGAAGATATTGACCTTGCGCTCATCCTTGAAGGTATTGAACATATACATGGTGGCCATATTTAAAGCAGCCTTGCCCATTCCGTAATCCATGCCGGTCGTGCGGTAGCATTTTTCGATGCTTCCCGCTTCCGAGGAGATATTGATGACAAGCGAATTCTCCGGGCATGCGGACAAAAGCGGGTAAAATGCCCTGACAACCCTTAGAGCTCCCACAGATATAAGGTCGAGCACGGGAGGTATATTGTCGAGGTCCGCGTCAAAGAATCCCTTGTCGACATCGGGCGCAACTCCAACCGCATTGTTGATGAGAATATCTATGTGATCAACCTTGCCGGAAACCTCCGCAGCCGCGGCGTTCACCGATGCGGTATCCGTAAGGTCCATGGTAACGACTATAAGCTTGTCACCGTATTTCTCCTTCAGGGCGTCTATATCCGGTGAAGGCTTTCTTATCGTGGCGATAACGGTATCACCTGCTTCGAGATAACGCAGTGCGATATTGTACCCAAGAGCATATGATCTACCCGTACCTGTGACCATTACTGTATCGGACATCTCTTTCTCCTTTCGAAATGACTGCGGAGACGGTTACTTCTGTTCGTTTTCCCCGAGTACACTGTCATAAAGCTCAAGGCCGAAGCTCGTAAGCTCGGGAGCATGAGGTATCATCTTAAAGGTCCTCTTTCCATCATCAAGATGCTCGGCGCTTAAGAACACCACGCTTTCATCATCCTTTGTTTCCTCATACATCTGCTGCGCAAAAGAAAGAAGATGAGTTACCGTATACACCTTAACTCCGGCTTCTTTAAGCGCCTTCACAATACCGTAAGCTATCGCTGATCCGTCCTTTTCGGTGGTCGTCGCAAACGATTCGTTGAGCAGGACTAAAGATCCCTTTTCAAGACCGCTTACTATCCTGTCCATCCTGCGAAGCTCTTCATCAAGTCTTCCGCTGTTCATCGCGGAATCCTCACGTCTTGTAAAGTGAGTGTAGATGGATGTACGGACGGAGCTTCTGTATTTCGCTGCGGGAACCATGATCCCGCACTGCATCATTATCTGTGCAACTCCGAGGCTCCTTAAGAAAGTGGACTTGCCGCCCTGGTTCGCGCCCGTGATGACAACGAGCTGCTTATCATCGAGCCTGCCGGTATTTCCCACGACCCTGCCGCACATATCAAAAGAAAGGATCAGTTCCCTTAGGTTTTCATAACGCAGGCGGTCTTCGTCATCAACCTCGGGATAGCAGTAATCTATGCCGTATCTGGTCATGCGTGATCTTATATTGATGACCCCGAGATAAAAACCCATCTGGTAATGAAGCTG
>JAGCRJ010000122.1 GCA_017964745.1 Lachnospiraceae bacterium | reverse complement strand
GGATCGAGTGCAAGGACCATTCCGAGTCCCATGTTGTAGGTGTTGTACATCATCTTCTCCTCGATGCCTCCGGTCTTGGCAAGAAGTCCGAAGATGGGAGGAATGTCATAGCTGTTCTTATCTATCTGCGCATTGATTCCGTCGGGAAGCATTCTGGGAATGTTCTCGTAGAATCCGCCGCCTGTGATGTGGCTGCATCCCTTTACCTTTACTCCGCCTTTCTTAAGGGCCTTGAGAGCCTTGACATAGATCCTGGTGGGAGTAAGGAGCGCCTCACCGAGTGTCTCACCGAGTTCATCGTAATACTTGTTAAGCGACTCGGAGGTCATATCGAATACTTTTCTGATAAGTGAAAAACCGTTTGAATGGATTCCGCTGGATGCGATTCCGACAAGTGTGTCACCTTCCTTGATATCCGCGCCGGTGATGAGGTCCTTCTTGTCGACCACACCTACGGAAAATCCTGCGATATCATATTCGTCATAGGGCATCATTCCGGGATGCTCTGCGGTCTCACCGCCTACGAGAGCGCATTCGGACATCTTGCAGCCTTCGGCTACACCCTTTACTATCTCAGCGATCTTCTCGGGATAGTTCTTGCCGCATGCGATGTAATCGAGGAAAAAGAGAGGCTCACCGCCCGCACATGCTACATCGTTGACACACATCGCAACACAGTCGATACCGATCGTGTCATGCTTATCAAGGATCATCGCTGCCTTGAGTTTGGTTCCGACACCGTCCGTACCGGAAAGAAGAACGGGTTCCTCCATTCCCTTAAATGCCGCCGCACTGAAAGCACCGGAGAATCCTCCGAGTCCTCCCATTACTTCGGGTCTGTTTGTCTCACCGACGTATTTCTTGATAAGCTCTACGGATCTGTATCCTGCTTCAATGTCTACGCCTGCTGCCTTGTAATCAAGTGCCATGATTTCCCCTTTGCAAAATGAGTTTATTTGTTCTCAAGATATTTCTTGTAACCGATCTTCTGTAGTTTAGCATCTTTGTCCTGAACCTGTTTCTTAAGATCGGATGAATATTTTTTAAGCTTTGTGAGGAGCTTCTTGTCCGAGGTCGCAAGTATCTTGGCGGCAAGAAGTCCCGCATTTGCGCCGCCGTTTATCGCAACGGTCGCAACGGGAATGCCCGAAGGCATCTGGACTATCGAATAGAGTGAATCCCTTCCGCCGAGTGATGTGGTGTGCATGGGAATTCCGATAACGGGCATGGGGAATATCGCCGCACACATACCGGGAAGATGGGCAGCCATGCCGGCTCCGGCAATGATAACCTTAAAGCCCTTCTTTTCGGCGGTACTTGCATACTCAAAAAAAACATCCGGCTCCCTGTGAGCCGAAATGATAGTCATCTCATAACCTATCCCGAGTTTATCAAGGATCTCGGCTGCCTTTGCCATTACGGGCATATCGGAGTCGGAACCCATGACTATTCCTACGGATGCAGGTGTCTTTTTAGCGGTCGTACTCATAAAAACCTCCCGATCATTTCCTTATAGAATGAAAACCACCATTTATTGTACTAAAAGATACGGGGTCATGCAATATCCAAATACCCATATTTAGTTACCGCACATCCCTTTTTGACTATATTTGGTGCCTTTTACGGCATCTGCCTGACTAAAAAAACTCCGGCTTTTACGCCGGAGCATTTTCCTATACGGGTATCCACAGAAGAAATGCGGATATGATGAGCGAGACTGAATTGAGAACGATTCCTATTATCCCGCTTATGTGGAATGAGTCCGGGAGTCTGACGGCCATTACCCCCATAAACCATCCGACAAGTGCATATAAAGTGGCAAGAGCGCAGCCTGCCCCGAATCCCATCGGTACGTCTCCGCTCAGAAGATAGCTGCTTACGATCCCGTATCCCAGGGAAACGAGAGCTATCGCGCCAAGTATGGCGGACATTATCCCTATATAGGGATGCCGCCTGTTTGTAAACATGTAAGATCTGCGCATCAGAACATTATCTTGGATCTTGATGAAAGGAGCTTAGCTCCGCTTACAACAAGCATGATCCCGGCACCGAGTCCGAGAATGATGGTTCCGATACCGATCGCAAGGTCCCACGCACCGGTCGCTCTTACAACTTTGTAGATCTTTTCTTCTTCCATTACATACTCCTTTCTTTACGTGCCCGAAACTGCGCGGCACAAAGGTCAGATTTATTTAGCTCCGTAGAGAGCATAGTATTCATCAAGTGCTTTCTTGAGATCGTCATCGATCCATACCTTACCCTGTCTTTCGGTATTGTAGAGATATTCGGTGACCTCAGCCATGGTGACTATCGCAGCGGTATCAAATCCGTAAGTTGACTTGATCTCATCGAGAGCGCCGGCATCCGAGTGAAGTCCCTTTTCCATACGGTTGAGCGAAACGATAAGTCCCTTGATCTGTACGTCCGCCTGTGCCTTGATTATGGGATAGGTCTCTTCTATGGACTTGCCGGAGGTGGTGACATCCTCGATCATGATGACCCTGTCGCCGTCATTAAGCTTGGATCCGAGAAGGATACCTGTGTCACCGTGGTCCTTGACTTCTTTTCTGTTAGAGCAGTATCTTACGTCGATACCGTAAAGCTTTGAATAAGCTATCGCTGTGGCTACGCCGAGAGGTATTCCCTTGTAAGCCGGTCCGAAAAGGACATCGAAGTCATCTCCGAAATTGTCGTGGATGGCCTTAGCGTAATACTCTCCGAGCCTTCCGAGCTGTGAACCCGTGACATATGCTCCGGCGTTCATGAAGAAGGGTGATTTCCTTCCGCTCTTGAGAGTGAAGTCCCCGAACTTGAGGACCTGACACTCGATCATAAAATCAATGAATTCCTGCTTATACTGTTCCATTTATCATTCCGCCTTTATTTAATACCCGATTGGATCACGGGTTATCTTAATGGTTGTTATGGCACACTGGTCACCGGTAAGGGCCACATATACTTTATCAGGATTTGCGTTTATTGTCGTGGTGTTTTTGATAAAGAGGCCTCTGTTCTCGGTCGTCGTTACGATCTGGTTACCTTTGCGCTTAAATGTCACGCTGCAGTCAAGCCCCTCACTGAGGGCATCCTTCCAGGCATCCCATCCGGCAAAGTCATCATTCTTATTGACAATAAGTTTATTGTTGAACGAACCGCTGTCCCAGTATTCTCCGTCAAGTCTTACCAGGGCGTATTCCTTGTATCCTTTTGTATAAGGTTCCCCGCTCGGTGAGGAATAAATACTGATATAAGGACAGTGCCATATCAGTCTTGCGGTAGGAAGGCTCATCGCATGGAAGGTAAGGGTGAATCCTGTTCCGAGAGGAATTCCCTTCGATGCATCGGTCTTATGGCCGTTGACCTGGACATTGGGAATGTCGCCTTCGGGTCTGTCGATATAGCTGACCTCCTCGGCTATCCTGGTGATGTAATCATCGGGAACGCGCTCCTCATCCCTGTCTATCTTAACTTCCTCTATCAGACAGTTTTCTCCGGCAAGACTTATGTAAGCATATCTTGAACTGTCGGGAAGGGCAAGTGTGATGATCATCGATACATCGGATTCTTTTTCCTTCCTTGTGATCATGATACGGACATGATCCCTTATCTTGACCGCTTCGATATCGTATACGTAAGGCTCGTCACCCGATGCGGCAAAATCGGTTCTTCCCTCGGGAAGCATCTCTGTTTTGATGTTCCTGAAACCGTCACCCGTGACATTTCCGTCGAGTCCGATCAGACCGTACTCGAAATACACCATATCGCGGACATTCTTATCATCGTAGTGGACGCGGCCGTCAAGCGCATCGAAAAGAATAAGTACCGGCCTTCCGGGTTCTTCGGAGCCCTCCATGGTCGAACACGACATATGAACCCTTGTTATCGAAGGTGAAAGGTTTATGCCGTCCGAAAAGTCGCTCATGAACTCGGTACATTCAAGCTTGTTCCTTCCTGAAAGCTCCCTGACCGTATTGCGCTCCTTCATCTTGTACTCGGTATCGGAGTCAATGAGGTGCATCATGATCTTGGCGATCCTGGGATCGAACTGGGTTCCGGAGCCTTTTACTATCTCCTCGCGCACGATCGGCTGGGCGATCGCGTCCCTGTAGCTTCGGTTGGATGTCATTGCATCGTATGCATCCGCTACGGATATTATCCTGGCTATCTCGGGGATATCCTCGCCCTTCCTGCCTTCGGGATAGCCCTTTCCGTCATAGCGTTCATGATGGTAATGGGCACCGATGCTCAGATAGGGGTATTCGCCGATACTCGAAAGGATCTGGTTACCCATTACGGGATGCTGTTTGATGATCTCATATTCTTCGGGCGTAAGCTTTCCGCTCTTGTTTATTATCCTGTCGTCTATACCGATCTTGCCGACATCATGAAGAAGTGCGGCATAGTAAACCTTATTGCATTCTTCCTCGCTCCAACCCAGTGTCTTTGCTATCTTCTCCGAATACTCGGCAACCCTGATCGAATGGCCGTGCGAATATTCGTCCTTTGCGTCGATCGCGGTGACGAGCGATGTTGCGGTCTGTTCAAAGAGCCTTTGCGAAAACATCTGCTGTTCCTTCAGATGCTTCATATCCCTGGCTCTCAGCTTCACCACCTGCTTGATACCGTTATAAATGATCAGGATCGCCACTATCGTTACGACATTTGCGAAAAACCCCGGAATGGCGAACATATTGTGATTGACCACTATGCTGATAAAAATGCCGGGAAACTGGATCACCGAAAGTATCAATGCGGTGACAAACCCAAGCTTGCCGAAGAATACGACTATCAGGATCAGACAGATATTGGCGAGTGATGAGAATACTCCCGTAAAAGAAGAAACTTTAACCGTTTCGCCGAGAATCACAACCGTTTCCTGTGATCTTGTCGCAAGAATGGTATAGAGAGTCGCACCGGAATAAATAACCAGCAAAAGCACATACAATATTTTAGGTATGCCTCTTCTCTCGGGTTTTCTGTCCATCAACGGTCTCCTTGCGACTGCAGAGCGTAACAAGCCCTTATATTATACCCCCAATCTGTGTAAAAAATCCAAAAATATGATAAAATATTCAGGTGCTGCCCCATGGGCAAATTTCAGTCGGAGGCATTATATGATCAAATCTGAACTCGGTGAGATCAAAAAGCTCTACACACCCAAGAACTGTTCCGTCACGAGGATCGCAGGATGCTATGTTGACGCGGAAAAGAATAAAAAAGCGGTATTTGCCAAGCCCTTCACACAGATTCCCGAAGAGGAGATGTACAAATACTTCGATATCTTCAGAAAGGCTCTCTCCGGAACCGTCGGAAAAAGTGCACTGACACTGGATATCATGAACGAGGCCGAGAAAAAGGGAGGCCAGCAGGAATTCCTTTTAAAGCTCAGGGAATCCGGTCTTAAGGATGACGATCTGCTCGACGATTATTACAACCGCATAATCTCATCCTTCGAGTATGTCGGAAATTACCTCATCCTTGTGGCTCATGACATTTACGATGTTCCCGGCAAGACCAAAGACGGCGCCGTAAACGATGATGCATCGGAAGATGTATACGAATACATCCTCACCGTCATCTGTCCCGTGGACCTGACCGAAGCCGCTCTTTCCTTTGACCCTAAGTCCGGAGAATTCCACGACAGGAAGAGGGACTGGATCGTAAAGCTCCCCGCTCTCGGATACCTGTTCCCGGCTTTCAACGACCGCGGAAGCGACATTCACTCCATCATGTACTATTCCAAGGATGCCGAGAACCTCAACGAACAGTTCATCGAGCTGATGCTCGGGGCATGCGAACCCATGAGTGCAAGCTCACAGAAGGAAACCTTTGAAGCCATCGTCGAAGAGACACTCGGAAACGAATGCAGCTTCGGAAGCGTCAAGAACATCCACGAGGAAATGTCCAGGATGATCGCCGATGCGGGGGAACAGCTTGCTCCCCTCACTATGGAAAAGAACGACATAAGGGATCTTCTCGAGGGAAGCGGTGCAAGCAACAAAAAGCTCAAGACCTTCGAGGACACCTACGAAAAGGTAGCTCCCGAGGACAGGCCCCTTATGATGAGCAACATCTACAGTTCGAGAAGCTTCGATGTCAAAACACCCGATGTCGTCATCAAGGTCAAGCCGGACAGAACGGACCTTGTGAACGAACAGAACGTGGACGGCAAGGACTGCATAGTCATCGAGCTGAACGGAGAAGTGGTCGTTAACGGAATAAACGTAAGATCTGATTCGGAGGCATGATATGAACAAGATAGCAATCTTTATGGCAGACGGATTTGAAGAGATCGAAGGACTTACCGTTGTGGACATCCTCAGGCGCGCCGGAGTAGATATTGACATGGTGTCAATATCCGGAAGGCTCGAAGTTAACGGCTCTCACGGCATTGTTATAAAGGCCGACAAGATCATCGCCGATATCGATCAGGACGACTACAACATGCTCGTTCTTCCCGGCGGAAAGGTCGGAACGGAGAACCTTGAAAAGTGTGAGGAGCTCATCGACATGATCGGAAGCTTCTACGGAGCGGGCAAATACATCGCAGCCATCTGCGCGGCTCCGAGCATCTTCGCCCACAGGGGATTCCTCATGGGAAGGAAGGCGACCTCACATCCTTCTTTCGAATCCCACCTCGAAGAAGGCGGAGCAATAGTAACCCACGCTCCCGTTGAGATAGATTCCGGAATAATCACCGGACAGGGAATGGGAGCATCAATCGAATTCGCGCTTGCGATAACCTCTATCATGTCAGGGCGCGAAAAAGCAGACAGCATCGCGGAGGCAATCGTTTACAAGGCTCCCGCAAAGTAGGACAGGAAATACGTTATGGAAATAGAAAGAAAGTTTTTGATAGACAAGCTGCCCGAGGATCTCGAGCAGTACCAGGTACGCAAGATCGAACAGGCATACCTCTGCACCAGCCCGGTGGTCAGGATCCGCAGGGAGGACGATAATTTCTACCTCACCTATAAGGGATCGGGAATGATGGCAAGGGAGGAAGTCAATCACCAGCTCACCTCCGAAGCATACTATCATCTCCTCACCAAAGCTGACGGCAATGTAATATCCAAGAAAAGATACCTCATCCCCCTGGATCATCCGCAGGTAATAGAGGGCACGCCCAAGCCGCCCGATGAATATACGCTGACGATCGAGCTCGATGTATTCGATAAACCCTTCGCTCCTCTTGTAATGGCGGAGGTCGAATTCGGAAGCGTGGAGGCGGCGCAGACCTTCCTTCCTCCCGAGTGGTTCGGAGAAGAGGTCACTTACGAGCCGCAGTACCACAACTCATACATGGCAATGCAGGAAATACAGAAATAAACAAGTCGGGAGAAAATCTCCCGACTTGTTTTCTTTATCGCGGTGCTGCCGCGCCGTACCTTCCGTAGAGCTTTACGAGTTTGTTCATCCGCTTTGAAAGCTTCACCGTCCAGTCCGAATAGGTACTCCTCCATTTCCAGTTATCACCGAGGGTCGAAGGCGTATTGATACGCGCCTCATTATCAAGTCCGAGGTAATCCTGGAGAGGAATGATGCAGGTATCGGCAACGCTTGCATAGCAGGCTCTTATCAGTGCATCGGGTAGCTCGGAGCGCTTCTTTACTCCCGTGTACTTCATCGCATACTTTGCGATCTTCCTGTCGCAGTTAAGTGACCAGTGCAGGATCGTATCGTTATCGTGCGTTCCCGTATAGACCACAAAATTCCTGCGGAAGGCATGGGGCGTATGCTCGCTGTTACCGGACGGATCGAATCCGAACTGCAGAACCTTCATTCCGGGATAGCCTGTCTTTTCGACCATCCTGATGACACCGTCCGTGAGGAATCCGAGATCCTCTGCGATAACGGGTCTGTCGCCGAGTTTTTCCTTCATCACATTGAAAAGATCGAGTCCGGGACCCTTGATCCATTTTCCTCCGCGTGCATTCTTATCTCCGTAGGGAACCGACCAGTATGAGTAGAAGCCCCTGAAGTGATCTATACGCACGATGTCATACATATCGAAGCATGCCTTCAATCTCTTCATCCACCATTTGTATCCTGTCTTCTTATGGTAGTCCCAGTCATAAAGAGGATTTCCCCAGAGCTGGCCGTCCGCGGTGAACTGATCCGGAGGGCATCCCGCAACCGCGATCGGGTATCCTTTTTCGTCAAGCTGAAACAGCTTGGGATCGGACCAGGTGTCAGCCCCGTCAGGTGCGACATAAATGGGGATGTCTCCGACTATCATTATCCCATTATCGTTCGCATACTTCTTGAGTGCTTTCCACTGCTTACTGAACTCGAACTGCTGGAACCTGTAGAAATCGATATCGGATGCAAGAAGCTTCGCATACTTCTCCAGTGCTTTCTTTTCACGAAGGCGGATATCATCGTCCCAGAGCAGATAGCTCTTTCCGCCGAAGTGATTCTTCAGCGCCATGTAGAGCGAATAGTCGTCCAGCCAGGACTTATTCTTTCTGCAAAAGGAAAGATAGGCTTCGTCCTTTAAAAGGCCTGCCTTCACCGCACGCTGATAAGCCTTCTTGAGCATCGCAAAACGTGAGACGAACATCTTCTCATAATCGACATATCTCTCGCTGCCGCCCCAGTCAAGTGCATTGCATTCGCTGCGCTTTATAAGCCCCTCTTCCATCAGCTTCTCAAGATCGATGAAATAAGGATTTCCCGCAAAGGTAGAGAAACTCTGATAAGGTGAATCACCGTATCCCGTGGGACCGAGCGGAAGAATCTGCCAGAGCGACTGACCGGAAGCCTTAAGATAATCGATCCAGTCATATGCCGCCTTTCCGAAGGTGCCTATTCCGTACGGCGACGGAAGCGATGAAACGGGAAGCAGTACTCCCGCTCTTCTGATGTTTTCTTTTTTCACAGCCATATATAAATCTCCCTCAAAAAGAATCCCGGTAAGGATCCCCATAAGAAACTCGGAAACCGTTTTCTGAATGCTATTTTATACCACGGATGCCCGTAAAGCAAGGATAAAACGCTTCCGGGAACCGATCCTGATCCAAAAGTCTTAAAAATGTATTGCGGTTGTCTTGCAGTTTGCAATACACAGGTATATAATATCATCATCGGAGGAATTCATCATGGCGAAAACTGCGACAGTCAGTGCCAGAATAGATGAAGATGTGAAGGATCAGGCTGAAGACATCATGCGTCAGCTCGGTATTCCCGTGTCCGTTGTGATCAACACTCTCTACCACCAGATCATCAACAAGAACGGAATCCCCTTTACCCTTACCCTCTCCGATATGGACAAGGACAAAGAAAAGCCACAAAAGGGAGACAAAGAAAATGATTGAAGAACGAGTAAGAGACTACTTTGAAGAACACTGCATCAGTATCCGCGGACTCATCGACAAGGCCGGACTCGGCAGAAGCTTTACCCGCTTCATCAACGGCACAGGAAGACTCAAAAAGGATGACCTCATGGCTATCTGTTCAGTTTTACATATACAGCCGGAAGAGATAATAAACGGCTGATAATATATGTACCGCGCAAAAAAATGTCCGGATCCTTCTTGGATCCGGACGTTTTTATATTCCGTATTTTTCACGGATGTTCTTCGGAGGTTCATATCCTTCAAGAAGCCTGTCTGCAATTTCCAGAAGCTCCTTACGGTCAAGATACGGTACCCTGAAGAATTCCTGCTCATTGTTCATGAGGATAAATCCGTCACCCTCCTCACAAACGATCCTGTCCGTTATACATATGATACGGAAACGGTCATCGAATATATATGACTTCTCACCGCTCAGGATATAACTGCCCGTGATATCGCTGAATACGAGCTCATCAAACATCGTATCTGCGGTTTCGAATGAAGTTAAGCAATCCATACTCTTAGCATCATATATCCTTGCGGTATGATCGGAAAGAAGTGCGAATATATACTTTTCATCACCGGAAAAGAAAGTATCCTCGATCAGAAGTGTATCTTCGCCTGATCCGAAATGCTCCTCCAGATACCCGAAGGCATCCGTATCATCATGATAGCCGCCTTCATAATAATCACTCAGCTGCTCGGAATACGGGCTGATCTCATTTGAATATCTTGTGACATAATCCGCCTGCTCAAAACTGCAGAACAGATCTCCGTCAACATAACATGCATTTGAGACGAGTGCTCCGGGAGCAATGTCGAAGAATTCATCGGTCACCTTTCCCGTGTAAGAATCAGCTATATAAAACACATCGCCGTCTTCAACAATAAAGTAAAAACCGTCGTCTTCCGTCCATCCCGAGACCACACGCTCCGGATAGGAATTGCGGTTTATTACTTTTCCGTTTTCCCTGTCAAGTACCGCAACCTCGTATGCGCTGCAAAGATAAATGAATTCATCCGACAGAGTCATTTCGACATTTTCGATCATGAAACCTTCAATCTCGGTCGTCCAGTTCTGTCGCGGATCGGAGAGATCCACTGCGGTAACCTCTGTGTTAAGGCCTCCCTCAGAATCAAAGAGGGATTTCGCCGTGTAAACCACACCGTCCGAAAGCTCGGCGGAAGGATATGTCTGTTCATCGTCAATATAGTAATACAGTACGGATCCGTTGCTGCGATCCGCAGCAAGTATATAATCACCTTCATAACCGCTGAAGCAGAGGGTGATGTATTGTCCGCCGACAATCACACCTGTGGAGTTGACTTCGTCACCTCCGAAGAATGCCGACAGATCCTCCTCAAATACAATATTTCCCTCTTCTCCCACTCCGATTATCTCGGAATCTGAAACCGCAAAACACATAAAGTCCGTGGGTGACTGATAAAGGTACATACCTGCCGGAATATCCGTCTCAACGCTTTTTTCTCCGGAAAGAGGATAATACCGGGTTCCTTCTTCATCGCTTACAAGAAGTCCTTCATTGCCGCAAAAAGCCACATCGGAAAGAACATCTATCTTCCCGGTCAGAATAAGTTCCTCGGTATCGATATCATATACATAGAATGATACCGCATCGTTTAAAAGGATATATTTCTTGTCATATGAGACCTTAAAATCATATAACCAGGCTGCCGCATCATAGTCGGCCGCAGGTGAATATGCTCTCGATACATCATATACTCCCGATGCCTGATACAGTGCACTCAGAGCCGTGCTGTTGTAATCCCCCTCCTCCGAAAGAACGCTTCTTACCGCATATAGGGCATCAAGCCTTCTTCCGTCTTCGAGAAGCTGCCCGGAAACATTTGCCATTGATACGGCAAGATTATTCTTTATTGTTATATTCTGTTTGCTGATCTTGATAAGTGCGATCGTTGCAAATATCGCAAAAGCAAGAACAGCCGCACCGATACTTCCGAATACCGTCGCCATTCGGCGGAGCTTTTGTTCGCGGTGCCGCTGTCTGAGTTCATCATAATTAAGACCGAATATTGCTGCGCAGATCTTGATCACCGCAGTATTCATGGCCTTTAATATTTCCTTTTTGTTCTCACCCCTTGTATCTGCCGCGAGAGGCTCGACTTCACGACGTACGGTCACGGTCTTTCCGTTTTCGTCCGTCATCTTTACATCATCATAACAAAGGATCTCGGGGAAAGAATTAACAGGCTCATCCTCCGCAAGCACCACAAGAATGTGGTCTCTGGTATGAGTCTGCAGAAAGACTTCTATCTCCTTCATG
>JAGCRJ010000121.1 GCA_017964745.1 Lachnospiraceae bacterium | reverse complement strand
TTCAAGGGTAAGGTCTGCAAGCACCGCATCGATCCTGCGGTTATTGTCTTCATCCGCAAAGAACTTTGTGATATCGGCGGCCATGATATCGCCGATGCCTTCAACCTCGGACAATTCCTCAGCGGAAGCTTTTCTTATCTTCTCGATATCATGATCGAATGCTTTTGCAAGCACCTTGGCATTGGCAACACCTATTCCCGGGATACCGAGTCCGAAAAGAAATCTCGGAAGTGTTGTCTTCGAAGCAGTTTTGATTGATTCGATAAGATTCGAATATGACTTATCTCCGAAGCCTTCCATATTCACGATCTTTTCTTTGTATCTGTCCAAATGAAAAAGATCGTCGAACTCTTTTATGAATCCCATATCGATGAGCTTCTCGAGTGTCATCTCGGAAAGTCCGTCGATATTGAGAGCATCCCTTGAAACAAACTGTGAGAATGTCTTGATCTGCTTTGCGGGACAATCCGCATTTGTGCAGTACAGACTCTCCGCTTCATTGAGTGCCCTGATCTCGGTTGGGGCCCCGCATACGGGACATTTATCGGGAACGGTCACATTACCGCTCTTTGTCAGGTTCTCTGCGATCTGGGGAATTATCATGTTTGCTTTGTAAACGGTGATACGGTCACCGATGCCAAGCTTAAGTTCCCTTACGATACTCACGTTATGTACGGACGCTCTGGTCACTGTTGTACCTTCAAGCTCAACCGGATCGAATATGGCAACGGGATTTATAAGCCCCGTTCTGCTCGCGCTCCACTCGATCTCCCTGAGCGTTGTCTCTGCAGTTTCATCGGCCCACTTGAACGCAATCGCATTCCTGGGAGACTTTGCGGTCCTTCCGAGGGAAATACCGTAATCAACATCATCGTATGTGAGCACAAGACCGTCCGAAGGAATGTCATATCCGGAGATCTTTTTTTCGTACTCACCTACCGCATCCACAACCGTTGCGGATGTGACCTTTACCCTCTCTACCGCCTCGAAGCCGAGAGATTCGAGGAAAGAAAGCCTTCCGTCTGCGGATGCCAGGATTCCTCCATCCTCACCGGCCGCGTACACCAGATTGAATGCAACAAATCTCACATGTCTGCCTGCGGTGATCTTCGAATCAAGCTGTCTTACGGATCCGCTGCAGAGATTCCTCGGGTTCTTGTATTTGTCCGCATCGTTTACGATCGATGCGTTGATCTTCTCGAAATCCTTATAAGAGATAACTGCTTCACCTCTTACTACAAGTTCTCCGACAAAGGAGATCTTCAAAGGCACATTGTCGAACACCCTTGCATTTGGGGTGATGACTTCTCCTATCTCTCCGTTTCCTCTGGTGACTGCCTTGGATAATTCTCCGTTATTATAGGTGAGCACAACGGTCAGTCCGTCAAGCTTCCAGCTGAGGACTCCTTCATGGTCTCCGAGCCAGTCCGCAAGCTCCTCCCTCGACTTGGTCTTGCCGAGTGAAAGCATCGGTGAAGGGTGGCGCTCCTTCGGAAGTTCATCGACCGCTTCATAGCCTACGGTCTGTGTCGGGCTTCCCGCCAGGATGACCCCGGTCTCTTCTTCGAGCTTTACCAGTTCATCGTAGAGGGCATCATATTCCCTGTCGGAAAGAGGTGATTCATCCTTGGCATAATAATCCTCGGATGCTTTCTTAAGGACAGCGTTTAATTCCTTTATCCTGTTTATCTTTACTTCGTCTGCCATAAACCTTTGATCTCTGATTCGGTAAGCTCTCTGTACTGACCTGACTTAAGTCCGCCGAGCGTCACATTCATCACTCTTACTCTCTTGAGCTTTTTGACTTTAAGTCCCACCTGCTCACACATACGCCTGATCTGACGGTTAAGCCCCTGTGTGAGGGTTATCGACATCGTGACCTTGTCCCTGATGACAACCTTGCACGGTCTGGTCTTTACCTTCAGCTCGGGGATGTAGATTCCCTTTCTGAGCTTTTCCGCCGTCTCTTCGGTGACTTCCTTATCCACGGTAACGATGTATTCCTTTTCGTGGAGATTGGCTCCTCTCATCATATGGTCGATAAGGTCTCCGTCATTGGTAAGAAGGATCAGTCCCTCCGAATCTTTATCGAGTCTTCCCGCATAGGTGACCCTGACGGGATAATCTATATAGTCGGTTATAAGCCTGTCCGCATGCTCATCCTTTTCGGAAGTTGTAACCCCTTTGGGCTTATAGAAGGCAAGCACCACTGTGGCCTTCTTTCCCTTGAGCACTCTTCCCTCATACTCTACGCGGTCGCCGGGCAATACGCCTTCTCCGACCTTTGCGACATGATCGTTTATCATGACCTTTCCGGCTTCGATGAGTCTGTCTGCCTCACGCCTCGAGCATACGCCGGACTCGGCAAGGAATTTGTTGAGTCTTATTTTTCCTGAGTCCATATCTCCATATCCTCTATACGGCGTGTCTCCGGAATGCCTACGGTTTCTCCGCCCTTTTTGGCCATCTTGTCGGCAAGCTCGTTATACTTAACACCCGTGTGGGCGTCCACTTTCTTAAACCTGATATCTATGTGGCTCATCCAGCCCTTCATGGCCATCGAATAGGATCTTGTAAGGTCATTCTTGCTCTTCCAGGCTCCGGTGACCCAGCTTTCTATTCCCTGGTAGTCGTAATAGATCTCTATGGCCTTATATCCGCTCTTTATCGCGCAAAGGACCGCATTCATGGATCCGAGCATCTCACCCGTGACATTTCTCTGCTTTGCATTTTCGGGGTCGTTTCCGCTGCCGCAGAGCACCCTGACGGTACCGTCTTCCGGTAAAAATACGCATCCGAATGAATAGACTCCCGTTTCAACGCTGAAGCTGCCGTCCACATATGCTTTTATGAGGTCTTTTCCCGCCACAGGTTATCCCTTACTAACTCACATAAATATTCAATATATTTTATCACAAAAAGCCGAATTTTTGAACAAAAGAACGGCGGAACGAATCAATCGCTCCGCCGTTCGGTTTAGGGAAGAATGATATGAAGCCGGCAGTCTTGCCGTTCCATATGCAGGAAGGGTTCTGCAAGGTCTGAGGAACCTTACGGATACAGTTTATCCTACCGATTCCCTTAATGAATAGGTACTTTTGGTATATTTATTCAGCAATACATCTTCTCCTGTGACCTGTACATCCGTGCATACAGACCGTCCGGAAGTGCAAGAAGGCTATCGTGGCTTCCGCTTTCAACTATCTCACCGTCCTTAAACACAAGCAGCCGGTCACAGAATCTGCAGGATGCCAGCCTGTGGGATATGAAAATGGCAGTTTTGTTCCTGACCATG